>DAORVZ010000335.1:0-3295 GCA_035434005.1 Lacunisphaera sp. | reverse complement strand
CCCTCGATGTTGCGCGCCGAGCCGAAGAAGCGCTTGGGCTTCTGCAGCGCGTTGGCCTCGAGGCCGCCGGACATGATCTTGCCGCTGTTGCCGGCCAGCGCGTTGTAGGCACGGGCCAGGCGGGTGATCGAGTCGAGCAGGATTACCACGTGCTCGCCTTGCTCGACGAGTCGGCGGGCCTTCTCGATGACCATCTCCGCGCAATGCACGTGGCTCTCGGGTGCCTCGTCGAAGGTGGAGCTGACGACCTCGCCCTTGCAGTGGCGCTTGAAGTCGGTGACCTCCTCAGGGCGCTCATCCACGAGCAGGATGATGAGCTTCACGTCGGGCGAGTTCTCCGCGATGGAGTTCGCCATGTTCTGCATGAGGACGGTCTTGCCGGTGCGCGGCGGGGCGACAATCAGGCCGCGCTGGCCGAAGCCGATCGGCGTGATGATGTCCACCATGCGCATGGAGACATCCTTCTGCCCCGGCATCTCGAGCAGGATGCGCTTGAGCGGGTAATACGGGACGAGTTCCTCGAACGGCGGGATCTTGGAGATTTCCGCAGGCTTGCCGCCCATGACGGAGCGGATGGCGACCACGGCCGGACAACGGTCGCTGGCCTGCGGCGGCTGCAGCTGCACCTCGACCGCGTGGCCGCGCTTGAGGCCGAAATGCTTCACAAATATCTCGGGCAGGAAGGCGTCCTCGGGATAAAGGCGGTAATTCACGTCGTCATGCACGACGAACCACAGGCCGCGGTCGGTCTGGTCGAGATAGCCGCGGTCATAGAGCGGGATTTTCTGCTCGGAGATGGTCGCGAAGACCTGCGTGATGAGCTGGCGGCGGTTCGGCGCGCCTTCGAATTTCACCTCGAGCTTCTTCGCAAAGGCCGTGAGCTGGGCCAGATTGAGGGCGAAAAGCTCGTTCAGCCAGACCGGGTCGGTCTTGCTCGTGGCAATCTCGTCGGCGAGCTGCGCGATGGCCTCAAGACTCTGAAAGCGGGCCGGATCCGGCAGGTCGCCGTAGTGGACGACCTCCTTTGGCGGCGCCGGCTGCGGAGGATGCTTCGGTGCAGGTTGGAAATTCTGGTTGCCCCCCCATTTGCCGCCACCGCCCCCGCGGAATTTGCCGCGTTGACGGCGGCCCCATTTGCCACCGCCACCGCCGCCATTGCCGTGCTGCTGGTATTGGCCTCCGTTGCTGCCACCATTGCCGCCCTCGGACTGACCGCCGTCGTGCTCGGGCGGCGGCTGGCCTTGGTCGTCGCCCTTCGGAGCAGGCGCCTCGGCCTGCGGGGGCGGAGGTGGCGGAGTCTCGCGCACGGGCTCGGGAGCCGGGGACGGAGGGGGCGGAGGTGCTTCGGTGAAATCGAGCTCCTTGGTCGCGACCTTCGGGGTCTTCTTGCCGCCCCGGATCAGACGGGAGCGCGCGGGCTTCTTGGTTTCGGCCGGGGCTTTGCCGGCAGCTTTGTCTTCGTCGGATTTAGGAGGGACTGACATGAATGCGGCCTGCGGGCCGGTCGGGTTGGGAGTTCAAGAGGCGGTCGGCCAGCGCATCGACCTGTTCACACAGAAATTCGGGAGTGCCGTCATTCAGGAGAACGTGGTCTGCCAACTCGCACTTGCGGGCCAGTGGCAGTTGCTGGGAGATACGCGAGCGGGCTTGTTCCGGGGGGATGCCTCGCTGTTCCAGCCGCCTCAATTGCGATTCGGAGTCTGTGGCGACGCAGACGGTGAAATCAAACCAATTTTCCAAACCCTTCTCGAACAACAGCGGAACCTCGACGATGAAAGCGGTGCCGCGGCTCGCCGCCACCACCTCCCGCCAGCGCGCCAACAAGAGCGGGTGGAGCAACTCTTCCAGCCAGGCCAGGGCCGCCGGATCCTTGAAAACCTTCTCCGCAACCCGGTCACGGCGCACACTGCCATCGGCCGCCAGCATGGCTGGGCCCAGCCTGGCGCGAATGGCCTGCGCCACCGCTGGACTGGGCAGCAGTTCCTCGCGCACGACCTGATCAGCGTCCAGCCGCCGGAATCCGCGCTCGGCGAAGCGGGCCGCCGCCGTCGATTTGCCACACCCCATGCCGCCCGTCAGGCCGACCATCAAGTTGGTGTTATCTGCCATTTCTCGGTGGGCAGACATATGGGCTTGCTGGATATGGGGGGCAACCCCTATCTCTTACCGGCATCGCATGGCTCCGCCGCACGCAGTTGATACCAAGCAGCCCGCCGCGGTGACCGAGGCCGTGAAGGCTGCCTTTGCGGGGATCGGTGCCGAGGCGAGTTTTCCTTTGCTGGAGCGCTTATTCGCGGATGTGACCGGGATGTTTGCCGGTCGTTACCCCGGTTATCAGGCCATCGACATGCAGTATCACGACTATGAGCACACTCTCCAAGCCACGGTGTGCCTGACCCATCTCCTGCAGGGCCGCAGCCGCTCTTTGGACCGGCCGGTCCTCCGCACGCGTGACTGGGAACTGGCCATCATGTCCGTGCTGCTCCACGACAGCGGCTTCCTCAAGAAAACCGGCGACCTGACCGGCACCGGCGCAAAATACACGTTCGTGCATGAGCGCCGGAGCTGTGATTTCGCGCGCGAATACCTGCCGCGCATGGGCGTGACCGCCTCGGAGATTGAAGACGTCTGTTCGGCCATCATCAGCACCGGTCCCCGCAGCCGCATCAGTCAGGTTACTTTTCACCGCGACGAGGCCAGGCAGATGGCGTTCCTGCTGGTTACGGCCGACTACCTGGCGCAGATGAGTGCCGCCGACTACTTGGAGAAACTACCCAAGCTCTATCGGGAATTCCAGGAGGCCTTCGACTTTGAGCAGATGCCGCCGGAAAAACGCCCATATCACAGCCTGCGCGAGCTGTTGGAAAAAAGTTCGGCTTTTTGGGGCAACTACGTGCGCCCCATGCTCGATTTCGAGGCCGGTGCGGCCTATCGCTATTTGAACTCTGCCGACCAGCGCAATCCCTACATGGACGCGGTCGAAGCCAACTTGGCGGAACTAGGCCGCCGTTTGGGAAGCGGCGCGAACTGAGCGCCCCCATTCCTCCCTGCCATGTTAGCCACCATCGGCTCCGCCGCGCTCCTGGGGATCGATGCCGTTCCGGTGCAGGTCGAGGTCAACACCGGCGAATCCGGTGTGCCCAACCTGATACTCGTCGGGCTGCCCGACGCGGCCGTCAAGGAATCCGAGGATCGGGTTTTCTCCGCGCTCAGCAATTCCGGCCTGCGCATGCCCCGCACCCGCACCACCATCAACCTCGCGCCCGGCGACCTGCGCAAGGAGGGGGCCATTTAC
>DAORVZ010000334.1:0-3300 GCA_035434005.1 Lacunisphaera sp. | reverse complement strand
CGCCTCGGTCATCGCGTGCACCATGGGCAGCGTCAAAGCATGGATCGCACCCGGACGATTGAGGCTGATAAGCCCCGCATGTCCTTCGATTCGAGTCAGGATATCGTCTGTCATCGCCGCCCCTATGCCGATGCCTGCCGCCTGAGTCGATAGTTAGGCTTCAGGGTTTTGGTGCCAGTTGAAATCCAAGCGCTTGGATTTGCGGTGCAGACGTCGGTGCGAGCAGCACGTTACCCTCCACTATGCCAGCGGTGCACGTCCAGCTGAAGCGCCCCGAAAGCTTGCTGGTGGCGATGATCGCCGGGCTAACGTCGCACGCTCCGCTTTTGGCAGAGATGTCGGAAAGGTGCTTGCGCCAATTGGCATCGCTGCGGTCCATTGCGAAATTCATCGCGAGAAATTTGCCCTCGCCCTCTACACCGCCCGCCTTCCAGATGCGCCGTGCAGCGGCATAGCCCGTCTCGACCGCAGGCGTGGCGCCCACGACCACGCTACTCGCGTGGCTGCGCGCCAACGGCCTGACCGGTTCCAAGGAAGGCTGCGCCGAGGGCGACTGCGGTGCCTGTTCCGTGGCGCTCGTCGACCGCGACGCCGCCGGCCAGCCGACCTACCGCGCCTTCAACAGCTGCATCGCGCTGGTGCCGATGTTCGCCGGCCGCGAGATTGTGACGGTCGAGGGCCTGGCCAAATGCGGTGCCGACCAGCAGCAGCTGCACCCGGTGCAGGCGGCCATGGTCGAGCACTACGGTTCACAATGCGGTTATTGCACGCCCGGTTTTGTCGTCTCGATGTTTGAGGCCTACTACCGCGACGGCTGCAAGGAGCCTTGGCAGGTCAGCGACCAGCTCTGCGGCAACCTTTGCCGGTGCACCGGCTACCGGCCGATCCGCGATGCGGCGACCGCCGCCCTGGCGCAGCGTCCGCCGGCGGCGGACGACCATTTCGCCGGCCGCCTGCAGTTGCCAGTGCCTCCGCCGGGCGCACTCAACTATGGGGTCGGCGAGCAGAAATTCTTCCGGCCCACCTCGCTGCCGGGTCTGTTCACGCTGCTTGAAACCTATCCGACGGCCCAGCTGGTGGCCGGGGCGACCGAGATCGGCGTCGAGCTGAACAAGAAGTTCAAGGCCTTCCCGCTGCTCATCTCCACCGAGGGCGTGCCAGAGCTGACGCGCATCACCGCGACCACGGAGGCCTGGCACATCGGTGCTGGCGCCACGTTGACCAATGTCGAGGAGGCGCTGGGCGGGGAGTATCCCTCCATCGCGAAGATGCTGCGCGTCTTCGCCGCCCGCCAGATTCGCAACCGCGCCACGCTCGGCGGCAACCTCGTGACGGCCTCGCCCATCGGCGACAGCGCCCCGGTGCTGCTGACGCTCGATGCCAGCGTCGTGCTCATCACCGCGAAGAGTGAGCGCACGGTGCCGCTCAGCGAATTTTTCACGGCCTACCGCAAGACGGTGCTCAAGCCCGGCGAGATCATGCGCGAGATCGTGCTGCCGCGCGGTGGTCCGACGCGTGGCCTGACGCGGCGGGTGGATTTCCTGAAAGTGTCCAAGCGCCGCGAACTCGACATCAGCATCGTGGCGGCGGCGTTCTGCGTGGACCTCGCCGAGGATGGCACCGTGCGCAAGGCCCGCATCGCCTACGGCGGTGTGGCGGCCATGCCGATGCGCGCCCTGAAGGCGGAGGCGGCACTGGTGGGAAAGAAACTCACCGAGCCAACCGTCGCACACATCCTTCACGATACCTACAAGCCGATCGACGACGCGCGCGGCGGGGCGGAATACCGGCGCGGGCTGGTCGTCAGCCTCTGGGGGAAATTTGTCTCGGGCGAGCAGAGCCAGGCGCAGGATGCGGACCTGGGGTTTGCTCAGGACAGCCGCTGGCCGGTGGCCGATGCCTCCCGCAATCTCGGCCACGAGAGCGCCGTTGGTCATGTGACCGGCCGAGCGCTCTATGTGGACGACACCGCGCAACGCCGGAAAATGCTCGATTGCTGGCCGGTTTGCGCGCCGCACGCCCGCGCGAAGATCCTGCGTCGCGACGCCACCAAGGCCCGGCAGGCGCTTGGCATCCACGCGGTGCTGCTGGCGGAGGACATTCCCGGCGAGAACAACACCGGCCCGGTGCGGCACGACGAGCCGCTGCTCGCGCAGGACGAGGTGCTTTTCCACGGCCAGATGGTGGCCTGGGTGGTGGGCGAGTCACTCGCGGCCTGTCGGGCGGCCGCAGCCTTGGTCGAGGTGGACTACGAGCCCCTGCCGCCGATCATCGGACTGCCGGCGGCCATCGCGGCGGGCAGCTATCACACGGAGCCGCACGCGCTGAAACGCGGCGATGCTGCGACGGCGCTGGCGACGGCTCCGGCCCGGTTCGGGGGGGTGTTCGAGTTCGGCGGACAGGAGCATTTTTATCTCGAGACCCACGCGGTCTGGGCCGAAGCGGGTGAGGAGGGCTCCGTGCTGGTAAATTCCTCGACGCAGCATCCTTCCGAGATCCAGGCCATCGTGGCGGAAGTGCTGCATCTGGCGCGGCACCAGGTCGTCGTGCAGGCCCCGCGCATGGGCGGCGGCTTCGGCGGCAAGGAGACCCAAGGTAATGGTTTTGCGGCCCTCGTGGCGTTGGCAGCGGTGAAGACCGGCCGGCCGGTGCGTGTGCAACTCGACCGCGATCTCGACATGAAGCTGACGGGCAAACGGCACCCGTTTCACGCGAAGTTTTCCATCGGCCACGACAATGACGGTCGGCTGCTCGCCGCGCAGGTCGAGCTCGTGTCGGACGGCGGCTGGTCGCTGGATTTGTCCACGGCGATCAACGACCGCGCGCTGTTCCACCTCGACAACGCCTACTACATCCCGGCCGTGCACTTCAGCGGGCGGGTGGCGAAGACCAATGTGACGTCGCACACCGCCTTTCGCGGTTTCGGCGGGCCGCAGGGCATGCTCGTCATCGAGGAGATCATGGACCGTGTTGCCCGGCAGACCGGCCTGCCCCCGGAAGTGGTGCGCGAGCGAAACCTCTACCACGGCACGGGTGAGACCAACCGCACGCATTACCACGAGGACATCGGGGACAACCGGATCCAGGACATCTGGGCGCAGGTGCTGGCCAAGGCGGAATTCGCCAAGCGCCGAACCGATGTCAGCCAATGGAACCGGGCCAACCCGCACATGAAGCGCGGGCTGGCGGTGACACCGGTGAAGTTCGGCATCAGCTTCACCTTGGCGCACTACAACCAGGCCGGCGCACTTGTGCACATTTACCAGGATGGCTCGGTGCAGGTGAACCACGGCGGCACGG
>DAORVZ010000333.1:0-3320 GCA_035434005.1 Lacunisphaera sp. | reverse complement strand
TCCGGCGTGGCCTCGCCCATCTGGGAGACGACCTGGGCGAGGATCGAGCCGCCGAGGCGGTTCTTCGACCGCCCCAAGTCGATCAACAGGAGAACCGTATCGCCAATTGGCTCCGAACCCTTGGACACAGAGCTCACGGAGGATGACACAGAGGCAGAGGAGGTTTTTGAAACAGAGGATACTCCCTCTGTGATCTCTGTGCGCTTCTCGGTGTCCTCTGCGACTGGGTCGTATTTTAATTGGGGAGTCAGGGACAACCGGATGTCGGTCACTGACGCGAAGGCCGAGACGATGAGCGAGATCGGGGCGGTGACACGTTTTTTGTCGGGGCCGTCGTGCCAGACGGTGGACATGCTCATGGAGTCCTTGCCGACGGGGATGGTCATGCCGAGGGCGGGGCAGAGTTCCATGCCGACGGCCTGCACTGCGGCGTAGAGGTCGGCGGCGTCGCCAGGAACCGCGGGTGCGGCCATCCAGTTGGCGGAGAGGTTGACCTTGCCGAGGTCGCCGATCTGGGCGGCGGCGAGATTCGTGAGGGCCTCGCCAACGGCGAGGCGGGCGGACGCGGCAGCGTTGTTGACGGCGACAGGGGTGCGCTCGCCCATGGCCATGGCCTCGCCGGTGCAGACGTCGTAGCTCGCGGCGGTCACGGCGCAGTCGGCGACCGGCACCTGCCAGGGGCCGACCATCTGGTCGCGGGCGATCAGGCCGCCGAGCGAACGGTCGCCGATGGCGATGAGGAAGGTCTTGTCGGCGACGGCGGGATGCGAGAGCACGCGCTTAACGGCTTCGCCGAGTGAGAGTGAAAGTGAGAGGGGAAGAAGTGGCCGAACCAGCGAGGTTTCCTGGCGGTGCATGCGCGGCGGTTTGCCGAGCAGGACGTCGAGGGGCAGGTCGATGGGCGTCGTGTTGAACTGCGGATCCTCGACGACGAGCTGCTTCTCCTTGGTGGCCTCGCCGACGATGGCAAAGGGGGCGCGCTCGCGTTCGCAGAGTTGCCGGAAGATCGCCAACCGCTCGGCGGGGACGGCGAGGACGTAGCGCTCCTGCGACTCGTTGCACCAGATGTCGAGCGGGGACATGCTCGGCTCGTCGTTGGGGAGCGCGCGGAGGTCGAACTTGCCGCCGCGGCCGCCGTCGTTGACGAGCTCGGGCAGGGCGTTGGAGACGCCGCCGGCGCCGACGTCGTGGATGAAGGAGATGGGGTTCTCCGCGCCCATGGCCCAGCAGCGGTCGATGACCTCCTGGCAGCGGCGCTCCATCTCGGCGTTGTCGCGCTGGACGCTGGCGAAATCGAGGTCTTCGCTGCCGGAGCCGCTGGTCATGGAGCTGGCGGCGCCGCCGCCGAGGCCGATGAGCATGGCCGGGCCGCCGAGGACGATGAGCTTGTCGCCGGGGTTGATCGCGCCCTTCTGGACGTGCTCGCCCTTGATGTTGCCGAGGCCGCCGGCGAGCATGATGGGCTTGTGGTAGCCGCGGATCTCGGTTGCGGGATTTCTCTTGTTGGAGCCGGCCTCATGGAGGCCGGAAGAACCGGGGGCAGCGACCCCGGCTACAGCCGCCGGCACCTCGGCCTCGAAGGTGCGGAAATACCCGTTGATGGCGGGGCGGCCGAACTCGTTGTTGAACGCGGCGCCGCCGAGCGGGCCCTCCAGCATGATGTCGAGCGCGGAGACGATGCGGTGGGGCTTGCCGAAATCCCGCTCCCACGGCTGCACGGCGCCGGGCAGGCGGAGGTTGGAGACGGTGAAGCCGACGAGGCCGACCTTGGGCTTGGCCCCGCGCCCCGTGGCGCCCTCGTCGCGGATCTCGCCGCCGGAGCCCGTGGCGGCGCCGGGGTAGGGCGAGATGGCGGTCGGATGGTTGTGCGTCTCGACCTTGCAGAGCAGGTGGATGTCCTCGTCGTGCGCCGCGTATTCGTGGGTGCGGGGGTCGGAGTAGAAGCGGCCGCCTCGGGTGCCCACCAGCACGGCGGCGTTGTCCTTGTAGGCGGAGAGGATGCCTGCGTGATGCAGTTCGTGGGTGTTCTTGATCATCTGGAACAGCGACTTGGCCTTGGCGGCGCCGTCGATTTCCCAGGTGGCGTTGAAGATCTTATGCCGGCAGTGCTCGGAGTTGGCCTGCGCGAACATCATCAGCTCGACGTCGCTCGGGTCGCGCCCGAGCTTCGTGAAGGCGGCGAGGAGGTAGTCGATCTCGTCCTCGGCGAGCGCGAGGCCGAGGTCCCGGTTGGCTGCGACGAGGGCGGCGCGGCCGTTTGCCAGCAGTGGCACCGTGTTCAACGGCCGGGCAGGCTCGTGCTGGAAGAGAAGGGCGCAGGTTTCGAGGTCGCCGAACACCGCCTGCGTCATCCGGTCGTGGAGCTTCGCCTGCAACAGGGTCAGCTGCGCGGCACCCAGCGGGGAGAGAGGGAAGGGCGGGGCCGTGACGCCGACATCCACGGTGTAGGCGATGACGCGCTCGATGCGTTTGACGGCGTCGAGGCCGCAGGTGTGGGCGATGTCGGTGGCCTTGGAGGACCACGGGGAGATGGTGCCCGGCCGCGGGGCGACGACCTGCACGACACCATTGATCCTGGTGGCGGCGCGGTTCGGGCCGTAGGTGAGCAGCTGGTCGAGGAGGCGGCGCTCGGTGGTGGTCAGTTCCCGGGAGGTGTCGACCACGTGGACAAACTCGGCGGCGAGGGCCACCGCCGGGACGCCGCCCGCAGTGAGATCTTGCAGGAGCTTCGCGAGGCGGAAGGGGGAGAGGGCAGGTGAGCCGCGGAGGATCAGCATGGCGGGAATCGCGATACTTGCGAACAGGCCCGGGGCGTCAAGTGGGGGAACAGAGAAAGACGCAAGGTATCAGCCACGGATGACACAGATTTACATCGATGAAGACAGGGAGATGCCCAACCGCACCAATCAGAGCCGGAGCATCCGTGAAATCCGTGGCTAAAAAAGCTCGGTTATTGGTGGGAACCGGAGAAAGCCGTTGACGAATGCGGAGCGCTGGGCCCAATAAACGCCTTTAATGCCGTGACCCGCCGGAATCTCCCAACTCCCACGACAAATTCATCGGTCGGGGGCAGTGTGTTTGAAGATCAGGGAATCAGGAAAGCCGGTAGCGAGCATCGAGCAGCGAGTAGCGAGCAGGACGGCCGAGCCCGTTGCCGCCAGTTCGTCTACTCACTACTCACTACCCGCTACCCGCTACTTCAGCTATGAGCGAGTTCATCAGCCACGAGTGCGGCATCGCCCTGGTCCGGCTGAAAAAGCCGCTGGCCTACTACCAGGAAAAATACGGCACCCCGCTGTGGGGCTTCACCAAGCTTTTCC
>DAORVZ010000332.1:0-3328 GCA_035434005.1 Lacunisphaera sp. | reverse complement strand
GGCCGAGCACGAGATCCGGCGGCCGGCCGGATCCGATGCTGGCCGGAGGCCGGAACGACGCCAGGGCCCCGGCATCACCGGCCGGATCCACCGGGCGGTTGGCCAGCGCATGATCCGTGTCTTGCCAGGCCTGGAAAATCTCCTGATGGCACTCGCGGCAGGAAGCGGACGTCTGGGTCACGGCCTGCGCCACGGTGGGCGGGGTCACCGGCGGTGCGGCCTGCTTGCCACAACCAACCAGCAGGGCGAGGACAAGCCCGAACGCCCCGGTCACGCAGTGACGGAGTAAGTGGGGCGCCAGTGGAAATAATCCAGTCATCCTCAAGTGATCCAGACGAACGAGAACAATTGGACCTTGATCGCAACTGGCAAAGGCTAAGTGTTCGGCGCGTTCCGGTGCCCGCCTGATTGCTAGGACCAGGTGACCCGCAGTGCCGGCATTGCTCCTGACTAGCCGCTGCTTCAACAGGCAGCGCAACCATCAGTTAGTAATCGCCTGGCGATTTCCGCGTGCCAGGTTCTTCAGTTCATAGGGATTGCGCTTCCGGATGTGGGTATCTTTTTCACGATATCGGCTAGGTGCCGGGCATACTTGACGCCCCTTACAAGACCCCTTACGCGACTTAGATATGGCCGCCGATGGATTCGCACGAGGAATCATGCGGTGCTCCTTCAATTTTTTCACTCGCCCAGGTCGACGGACGCTACGTCCTAAGCCGAGCGCTGCGCCGGAGGATACTGTCACCAATCGAATTCGGATCCTGCATAGTTTTCCAAAACAAAGGCACCCCATCGCGCCGATGGCGATGCAGTGCTTCCGCACTTCAGGCGAGAACATCAATCTGAGAATACATTCAATGGCCCCGCTTGTTATCTCTGGTTTACACAATGCAATTAGGAGAAAATCTAGAATCATTTGATATTGGTTGGCGTGTTTGCGATTGAACTATGCAGTAAAGTTGAGCGTCGTGGACTTTCTATCCGAGAAAGTGGCACGGTGGTGAGTCATGGTGCGTTTCGTCATGTCGATCACGATGTGATTTGGACACGCTGGGTTGTCTCCTCGTCCTGGATTGAGCGTGACTGTTTCGCGCACCCCTCCCCAGAACCCCAATGCTCGGTGGACGTGGCCGCCTAATGCGAAGCAGGGCCCCCATCCCGCCAAACACACTTCACGTGCTTCCTCATCCCCGTGCGAAATACCGCCTGCCACCATGGAGGTTTTGGCGCCGAATGGGGGAGCGTGCATCAGCCAGAAATCATCCTTCGTGCTTCGCGAGACAGGTTCGCACCAGCCAATGCACCGGAACCGGTAGCCGCGGAAGCAGAAGGCGTCCCCATCCAACCACACGTTCTTGCGTCGCAGCGCCTGCATCCATTGCGCCCGATCCTGGCCTGACGGATAGTGGAGATCGTGGTTGCCACTACATAGCACGAGCGGAGTCTTAACTTCTGCAAGGCGGGCCACTGCCGCGTTGATCTCCCGGTCGACCTCGGAGCTCAGGTCGCCCAGATTCAGGATGTCGCCGATCAGGCAAACCAAGTCGTAGTGCGGAGACCCGGCGATCAGCCAGTCAAACCATGTCATTTGCGAGTGCAGACCCGAAACGTGGAGTATTTTCATCACTGCAGAGCTACGGCCTTCCGTAACCCAGAGGACCGAGTCTAGCTGGCTGAGTTACGGAATTTGTTGCCCTGGCCCGTTGGTTCAATGAAACCGCCGGAACCCGAACGCGCTTTCGGCGAATTCAGTAACCTCGCCGTGATTCGCGGCTGTCACTTGAGCCATGAGTTCCTCGAACGTTCCCAACAGGTCCGGATCTTCCCAAATCTTTGCCAAGGCGTAGTTGAAATGGTCGATACCCGCGTAGTAGTCGTTCGTGATGAGCGGCGTGGAGTGACCCAACTGGCGTTGCGCAATGGTAAGATCGTAATACCCCGCGAGGAATGCGCCGAAGAGCTTCCGCAATGCATGAATCGCCTTCTCTTCCCCAATGCCCTTGAGGTGCAGCCAGTCAATCAACCCATGCAGCTCGTCATCCACCCACCAACGGGTGGACCCGGAGAGGATATATTCGCTGTCGGCATGCTTGAATTTGTGCAGCTCGTCATACAGCCAGCGCGTAATTCTCACCTTGCGGCCGTAGTCTCCCTTGGGCGTGAAACCCTCCCCTTCCCTAACGTGAATCAAGGGGTGGCCGTCGGATACGAACCACGACCACTTTGCATGCACAATTTCCTTCCGGCGCAGACCTGCATGCAATGCAAGCAGAGTGGCCAGATAGAAAAGCGGACAGGCGAGTGCCGACAGCTCATCCCGGATGGCCCTGGCGATACGCATGATGACTTCATCCGGAGGCATGACGTAGACCGTGCGAAGATTCTTGAACAGCGGACTGCTGCGGAAGGGCATCAGGTCGGGAATGTTCATACCTTGATCGCGAAGATGCTCGATGACCCCGGGGGCGACCACGGCCTGGGCGTTACGCAAGTGGCCGTTGGCCGTCAGCCTTGCCGTCTTGGAGGCCGGGCCCTCCGGAATCCCTTGGACTCTCAGATTACGAAAGTCACGGACGAGCGCAGCCGAGAGGTGGCTGCTGGGCAGGTCGAGGATCTCCGTCGGCTCCAGCTTCCGGCCGAGCTTCCATTCGGCCACCTCGCGCACAATCAGCTTCAAGGAACAAAGATATTCATGGACGGTGCTGGCCTTGGCCATTTCGAAGACGCCCGTGGAAAGCTCGATGCCGTCGATCAGCTCGCCCAAGGTCGCAAAAGTGCCCTTCGGCTGCTTCACCTTGCTCTGCTCGTAACCAAACTGGGCGGTGAGGCCACCCGCTCCAATGGAGTTGGCAATCTCACAGGCTTTCGCCTTCGCCTTCTTGAGGTCGGACCCAAGCTTGAACCAAGAACGGCTCCCATTGACCTGGGCCCGCATATACCAGGACTTGGAGTAGTAGGTGTGCCCGCCCATTGTGCGGGCGATGCGTTGGATGGTGATGCCCCCGGGGAGGATGACCTTGTTAGGATTGACGGTGACGGTGGTGGGTGTGTTGTTCACTTTCTAGGTTAGCACGAACGGTTTTTCTGGCGGTGTTATGGCACGGGGCCGTAGGCACAGAGCTACGGCTAGGCGCGAAGACGCCCCCGGGTTCTTGCCTTCTTGTCCACGGGGGTCTTTAACCCGCCAGCATCCCGCACCGTCCCGTAACGTCTCCTTGCGTATCACCAACTACTTCTGAAACGCTGTAGGACGCTCTGGGACCCTTGGGCGCCACTTAAAATCCCCTGGCCGCAAGGCCATGTGGGTTCGACCCCCACCCCGGGCACC
>DAORVZ010000331.1:0-3347 GCA_035434005.1 Lacunisphaera sp. | reverse complement strand
CTATCGCACGGATCGCGTCTGGGTGTCCTATGACCGCAGCGACCGTTATGACCGGCACGACCGCCGGGACTACGGCCGGGGCCGCTGAAACAGTTGACCCATGGCGCCATGAACTGCCGCGACATCGAGCCACTGCTGCTGGTAGAACGGGACGGCGTGCTGACTCCCCAGAAGCACGCCGAGCTCGCGGCGCATGTCGCCGGCTGCCCCGCCTGCCGTCGGGAGCGCGCCATCTACGGCGAGGCGGTCAGCTACCTGAAGACCGACGCCGCCAATATCACCGTGCCCGACGCGGACAAGGAATGGCGCACGATCCGCGCCCAGCTCCCCGGTGAAAATGCCAAACCCGCTAGGAAACGTCCCCTCGCTCCCGTCATCTGGTTCACCGCCCCGCTCGCCGCTGCGGCCGCTTTGGCGTTAGGCTTGTTCGTAATCCATCCGACGCAGCCCGCAGCGGAAGCACCCACCGCCACCATCGCCTACGTTGACAGGGACAGCGGCTGGCTCGTCGTCTGGGCTGTGGACACCCAAGCGGGCGACAAGGGCTGATCAACCCCAGCAAATCACGGCAGCCACGGGAATTTCTCCGCCTTCGGCTTCCGCTTTTCCTTCTGGGCGGTCATGAACTCCTTCGCCTCCTCCGTCATATAGTAGAGCATGGTGGCGTTGCCTGCGAGTTCCTGAATCCCGCTCTGGCCGTCGAGCTCGGCGTTGAAGGCCGCCTTGAGGCAGCGGATGGCCAGCGGGCTGCGCTGCAAAATCTCCTGCGCCCAGGCGATACCCTCGGTCTCGAGGTCCTTCAGCGGCACGACCTTGTTGACGAGCCCCATCGCGAGCGCCTCGGTGGCGTTGTATTGGCGGCAGAGGAACCAGATCTCGCGCGCCTTCTTCTGCCCGACCATGCGGGCGAGATAACTGGAACCGAAACCGCCATCGAAGCTGCCCATCTTGGGGCCGACCTGGCCGAAGATCGCGTTGTCGGCGGCGATGGTGAGGTCGCACATGACATGCAGCACATGGCCGCCGCCGATGGCGTAGCCGGCCACGAGCGCGATGACGACCTTTGGCATCGAGCGGATGAGCTTCTGCACCTCAAGCACGTTGAGGCGCGGAACACCCTGCCCGTCGATGTAGCCGCCATGTCCGCGCACCGACTGGTCGCCGCCGGCACAGAAGGCGTATTTGCCGTCCTTGGCGGGACCGGCACCGGTCAGGAAAACAACTCCAATGGTCTGATCCTCCTGGGCATCCAGCAGCGCCTCGCGAATCTCGGCGACCGTCTGCGGCCGGAAGGCGTTGCGCTTGTCCGGCCGGTTGATCGTGATCCGGGCCATGCCGGCGGCCTTGTGGTAGAGGATGTCGTCGTATTTTTTGGCGGTTTTCCAGGCAGGGGACATGACAGCAGGCTGCGTTAAAAGCCTTGAGCCGCAACCGTTTTCACAAACGGCCTGTTTTTACCAATACCGGTCAAGCTACTTTAGTGCCCCTTCTTAAATCTGCTTGGAGTGCGGGGCGACTGCCCGACAATGGCCGCTTTTCCATGAGCAACCACTCGCTAACTGGCAGCACGGCGGCCAAGGCCGGCCTGACCATGGGCGCGCTCGGTGTCGTGTTTGGCGACATCGGCACCAGCCCGCTCTACGCCTTGCGCGAGTGCCTGAATTACCTGCCACCGGTGGAACGCGCGGACGGCGTGCTCGGCGCCCTGTCGCTGGTCTTCTGGGCGATGACCCTCGTCGTGGTCGGCAAATACCTGTGCTTCGTCACCCGGGCGGACAATCGCGGCGAAGGCGGGATATTCGCCCTGTTGTCACTGAGTCATGGCGAACGGGCCAAGACGCCCGGGAGTATCGGCATCCTGACCCTCGTCATCCTGCTCGGAGCGGCCCTGCTCTATGGTGATGGCATCATCACCCCAGCGGTATCGGTGCTGAGTGCCGTGGAAGGCCTGAACACGTTTGATCCGCGCTTTGCGAGCAAGGTGCCTTTTATCTCCGTGGTCATCCTCGCGGGACTGTTTGCCGTGCAATACCAGGGCACCAAAAGCATCGGCCGCATTTTCGGACCGGCGATGCTCATTTGGTTCGCCGTCATTGGCGGGCTCGGCGCCTGGCATATCGTCGCCGCACCGCAGGTGATCGAGGCGCTGAATCCGCTGCTCGGTCTGCGGTTGCTGGCCGATCACCCCAGCCAGGCGGCCGCCCTGCTGGGCTCGGTTGTGCTGGCCATCACGGGGGCCGAGGCCCTCTACGCGGACATGGGGCATTTCGGCCGCAAGGCCATCGCTCGCGCCTGGTATTGCTGCGCCTATCCGGCCCTCATTCTGAATTATTTTGGTCAGGGTGCCCGCGTGATGGCCAACCCCGACGACACCGGGCACACCTTTTTCGCCATGGTGCCGGAGGGCCTGCCCCGCCTGGCGCTCACCCTGCTCTCCATCGTGGCCGCCATCATCGCCAGCCAGGCCATGATCACCGGCACCTTCTCCATCACCCGCCAGGCCATCCAACTCGGCTTCTTCCCGCGCCTCAAGATCACCTACACCAATCCCGACCAGTCCGGACAGATTTACCTGCCGCTCGTCAACGGCCTGCTGGCCGCCGGATCGATCTATGTGGTGCTCGCCTTCGGTTCCAGCGAGCGGCTCGCAGCCGCCTACGGAATCGCGGTCACGGGCACGATGGTGGTCACCTCGGTGGCGTTCTACGCCGTGCTGCGCCGCCACTGGCGCTGGCCGATGTGGTCGGCGGGGCTGCTGTGTGGATTGTTCCTGCTCGTGGACGTGCCTCTCTTCGCTTCCAACATCCACAAGTTTGCCGACGGCGGCTGGTTCCCGATCTTCATCGCGGCCGGCATCATCGCCGTCATGCACACCTGGAAGAAGGGCAAGGACGAGATCTTCCGCCGCATCTACGCCAACGAGGTGACCGAGGACGAATTGTGCAATGTCGCCAGCTCCGACCGCATCGCGCGGGTGCGGGGCACGGCTGTCTTCATGGCCGGCAACCCCACGGGCACGCCGCTTGTGTTGCTCCACCATGTGAAGGCCAACAAGATGCTGCACGACACCGTCGTGCTGTTGAGCGTGGTCACCGAGGAGGTGCCCACGGTGGCGGCAAGTGAACGACTGGAGGTCCGGGAGATTGGCTCCGGCCACGGCGTCTGGCGCGCCATTGCCCGCTACGGCTACATGGAGTCGCCCGATGTCGAGCACCTCATGGAGCAAGTGCGCGCGGCCGGCGTGCCAGTGAAGCTCAACGAGGCCACCTACTACTTCAATCGCGAGATGATCATCACCGGCGGCGACACCCGCATGTGGCACTGGCAAAAGCGCCTCTATTCGTTGC
>DAORVZ010000330.1:0-3365 GCA_035434005.1 Lacunisphaera sp. | reverse complement strand
AGACGGGCTTCCAGTCGCTGTCGCAGTTCAACCGGGTGTTCCGCCGGGTGACCGGCCAGTCGCCGACGGTGTGGCGGGCGCAGTTGGCCCACGCGGGCTGATCCCCCGCCCAGCCGCTGCGCGCAAGATATGCGCGGGTTTGGCCAATCCATGAGCAGCGAGCAGCCCCCCTGTTTGGTAACCTCCAGCCAAGACATTCCACGCATGTCCGTCATACCACTTACCGTATTCTTCAGCCTGCTCCTGGCCGGGCTTTTCATCGCCCTGTTCGCCCACGAGCAGCGCCGCCGCCGTTTCACCAGTGCTGAGCACGATTCCCTGCTGCCGCTGGCGGAGGAGACCGCGCATCCGGTCGGCCCCGTTGCACCCGGCACCCGGCACGACACCCCGGCCACGAACATCTCGCCAGCCCCTCGGCAGTCGCTTTCCGACAAAATTTCCCGCTGATTTCCACGCACTCCCATGACCCAAGGCCAGAAAGTCACCATCCACTTCAACGACAAGATAGTCCGGCAATTCCTGCTCGCGTCCCTTATCTGGGGCGTCGTGGGCATGCTGGTCGGCGTCCTCATCGCGACCCAGCTCAACTTCTGGCAGGCCAACTTCGGCCAGGCCTGGCTGAGCTTCGGCCGGCTGCGCCCGCTGCACACCAACGCCGTCATCTTCGCCTTCGTCGGCAACATGATGTTCGCCGGCATCTACTACTCGACACAGCGGCTGGTGAAGGCCCGCCTCGCCAGTGACTTCCTGTCCGCGCTCCACTTCTGGGGCTGGCAGCTGATCATCGTCGCGGCGGCCATCACCCTGCCGCTGGGCCTCACCCGCGGCAAGGAATACGCCGAACTCATCTGGCCCCTCAACATCGCCGTCGCCGTCATCTGGGTGGTGTTCGCCGCCAACTTCTTCTGGACGCTGGCGCGGCGCCACGAGAAATCCCTCTACGTCGCCATCTGGTTCTACATCGGCACGATCATCACCGCGGCGATGCTCTACATCGTCAACCACCTCTCGATCCCGACCTCGCTGCTGCACAGCTACCCGGTCTTCGGCGGCGTGCAGGACGGCCTGGTCCAGTGGTGGTATGGGCACAACGCCGTGGCGTTCTTCCTGACGACACCGATCCTCGGCATCATGTATTACTTCCTGCCGAAGGCGGCGGAGCGGCCGGTGTATTCCTACCGGCTCTCGGTGATCCATTTCTGGTCCCTCGTCTTCCTCTACATCTGGGCCGGCCCGCACCACCTGCTCAACACCTCGCTGCCCAACTGGCTCCAGCTGCTCGGCATGACCTTCTCCCTCATGCTCTGGGCCCCCTCCTGGGGTGGCATGCTCAACGGCCTGCTCACGCTCCGCGGCGCCTGGGGGAAGCTCCGCACCGATCCGGTCATCAAGTTCTTCGCCGCCGGCATCACCTTCTACGGCATGGCCACCTTCGAGGGGCCGCTGCTTTCCATCAAGTCCGTCAACGCCCTCGGTCACTACACCGACTGGATCATCGGCCACGTCCACGCCGGCGCCCTCGGCTGGAACGGCTTCATGGCCGCCGGCATGTTCTACTGGCTCATCCCGCGCCTTTGGAACAAGCCGCTGCATTCCCAGTCCCTCGCCAACCTCCACTTCTGGCTCGGGATGTTCGGCATCCTGCTCTACGTCGCCGCCATGTGGGCCTCCGGCATCTCGCAGGGCCTCATGCTCAACGCCACCGCCGAGGGCGGCACCATCCTCAAGTATCCCAACTTCATCGAGACCCTCAACGCCATACGCCCGCTCATGCTCCTGCGCGTGGTCGGCGGCGGCCTCTACGTCACCGGCTTCATCATTATGGGCTGGAATGTCTGGCAAAGCATCCGCGGCGCCCAGGCCGTTGACGGCTCCATGGAGGTCTTCGTCGAAGCCCCCGTCCCGGGCGAGAACCTCGGCGTGCGCGGCACCTTCCTCAATGCCCCCGTGGTCTACACCACCCTCATCCTGACGGCCTCCTGCGTGTGGATGTTCACCAGCGGCGTGCTCAATCTGCTCGGACTGCTCGCCACCATGGTCGCCGTGCTGCTCGCCATCGGCCACTTCGAGAGCCGCGGCAAGGCCTGGGCCGACTGGTATGACAAGCTGCTGGTCAACGCCCTGCCGTTCACCGTGCTGACCTTCCTCTCCGTGGCCGTCGGCGGCCTCATTCAGATCATCCCGATGATGTCCATCGACCGCCGCCTCCAGACCGAGGACCGCGTCGCCCGCGTCTACACGCCGCTCGAGCTCGCCGGCCGCGATCTTTACGTCCGCGAGGGCTGCTACAACTGCCACTCGCAGATGATCCGCACGCTCGTCCCCGACGTGATGCGCTACGGCGACTATTCCCGCCTCGGCGAATCCATCTGGGACCATCCCTACCAATGGGGCTCGAAGCGCACCGGCCCCGACCTCGCGCGCATCGGCGGAAAATACAACCACGCCTGGCAATACGACCACCTCGAGAACCCGCGCAACATCTCCACCGGCTCCAACATGCCCTCCTACACCTGGCTGATGAAGCAGGACACCGACTACGCCGCGCTCCCGGCGAAGATCCGCGTGCAAAGGATGCTCGGGGTGCCGTTCCCCTCCTGGTCACCCGCCATGATCGACACCCTCGCGAAGGAGCAGGCGAAGGACATCGCCAAGGAACTTCGCGCCCAAGGCCGCTACGTCGACGCCGACCGCGAGGTCATCGCCCTCATCGCCTACCTCCAATGCCTCGGCCAGACGTCGGCCCCCGCCAACGGCACGCCCTGACCTGACCTCCACCACCTTCACACTCACCCTCAACTCCCTCCGCTCATGTTCCGCCGCATCATCTACGAAGACTGGCAGCTCATCTTCCCCGTCGTCGCCCTCGCCGTCGCTTCCTGCGTCTATCTCGTCGCCGCCTGGCGTGCCGCGCGCATGAAACCCGCGCAGGCTGAGCGCCTCGCGAACCTGCCTTTTGAGAACCAATGAGCGCAATGCCCCCGAGCCCGCCACCGCCTGAAGATTCCGGCATCAAGATCCGGGAGCACGTCTATGACGGCATCCAGGAATACGACCAGCGCCTGCCGAACTGGTGGCTCTTCACCCTCTACGGCGCCATCATCTTCTGGATCATCTACTGGTTTGCGCAGATGCTGTCCGGCTTGGGGACCGCGGACGGCCCCGCCGTGGACGCCGCCATGGGCCGCATAGCCGCCGCCAAGATGGCGTCGTCAATCGACGTCACCAACGATGCCAAGTTTTGGGAGATGGCCGCCAACCCGGCGTTCACCGATGCCGGCAAGCAGACCTACACCTCGCTCTGCGTGGCCTGCCATCTTGGGAGTCTGCGCGGCAAGTCCGAGAATCCGGCCGCCGTCGGTCCC
>DAORVZ010000329.1:0-3365 GCA_035434005.1 Lacunisphaera sp. | reverse complement strand
ACGGCCGCGGCCCCACGGGCTGTCCCACAAATTGTCGCCGTCCTCGGTCTTGTGCGCCTTCCAGAGCGCGAAGTCGCTGACGTCCTCCTTCTCGTCGGCGTCGGCCGCCGCGACCTTGAGCGTGGCGCCGACCTGCAACTCGCGTTCCTTCACGCGGCTGAGTTTGCCGTAGTCTTCGAAGGACGAGACCTTGAAATAGACCGAGCCGTCGGCGGCGCGGTAGGCGTTACCCTTCTTCATGAGCACGTCGATCATGTCGACCTGCTCCTTGATGTGGCCGGTGGCGGTGGGCTCGACGTGGGGCGCCAGGCAGTTCAGCGCGGCGCAGTCGGCGTGAAACTTGTCGGTCCACTGTTTCGTGACCTCGGCGAGCGGGCGCTTCTCGTCCTGCGCGCGCTTGATGGTCTTGTCGTCGACGTCGGTCAGGTTGCGGACGTGCTTCACCTTGTCCTTGCCGAACTCGAGCTCGAGCAGGCGGCGGATGACGTCGTTGACGACGAAGCTGCGGAAATTACCGATGTGCGCCGGGGCGTAGACCGTCGGGCCGCAGTTGTAGAAGCGGAAGACCCCGTCCGGCTGGGCGGGCTTGAGTTCGCGGAGGCTGCGGGAGAGGGATTCGTGGAGCCGGATGGGCATTGGGAGGTTTTTAACCGCTAATCTTCGCTAATTGGCGCTAATAAGAGACATAGTTTCCATATTTATTTTCAAGATTAGCGTGAATTAGCGCCAATTAGCGGTTTAATGTCAGGCCTAGTCCAATCATGGCCAAGAACCACAAGCTCGACCTGACCCACCGTCCCCGCCGCCTGCGTCGGTTGCCCAGCCGCCGGGCCCTCGTCGAGGAGACCGTCCTGCGGGCGGCCGATCTCATCGCCCCGCTGTTCGTGGTGGACGGCAAGGGTCGGCCCGAGCCGATCACCTCCATGCCGGGTGTCAGCCGCTTCAACATCACGGATCTGGTCCGCGAGTGCCGTGAGCTGCACAAGCTCGGCATCCCGGCCGTGGCCCTCTTTCCCAAGCTGGACGCCAAGTTCAAGGATGCCGAGGGCACCGAGGCCCTGAATCCCAAGACCCTTATCCTTCGCACTGTCCGCGCCGTGAAGGCGGCGGTCCCGGAGCTGTCGGTCATCACCGACGTCGCCCTCGATCCCTACACCAGCCACGGCCACGACGGCGTGCTGACGGCGTCCACGGACGACGTGGACAACGACCGCACGGTCGAAATCCTCTGCGAGATGGCCGTGCTGCAGGCCGAGGCGGGCGTGGATTTTGTGGCGCCGTCGGACATGATGGACGGCCGCGTCGGCGCCATCCGCAAGGCGCTCGATGCCGCCGGCCACACCGGCACGGGCATCCTCGCTTACTCGGCGAAATACAACTCGGCCTATTACGGCCCGTTCCGCGAGGCGGTCGGCAGCGCGAAGGCCGCCGGCACGCGTCTGCTCAGCAAGGCCACCTACCAGATGAGTCCCGCCAACCGCCGCGAGGCGCTCCGCGAGGTGCAGCTCGATGTGGCGGAGGGCGCCGACATCGTCATGGTCAAGCCCGCCGGCCTCTACCTCGACATCATCCGCGAGGTCCGCGACGCCACGCAGGTGCCGGTGGCCGCCTACCAGATTTCCGGCGAATACGCCCAGATCCATGCCGCCGCCCGGTTGGGCTGGCTCGACCTCGCGCGCTGCCGCGACGAGTCACTGCTGGCCATCAAGCGCGCCGGCGCCGACATGATCCTGACCTATTTCGCGAAAGACGTAGCGGCGGCGCTGCGCCGTGCGCAGCCGTGAGTTGAAAGCAAGGTGCTGGCGGTTGGAATGAGACGAGACCGTCCGCTTCCCTTCAACTCTCAACCGGGCGGTCCACGGCCAGCTTGGAGTGTTTCCGGCTGTAGCCGAAGTAGACAATGAAGCCCAAGCCCAGCCAGATGCCGAGGTTTAGCCAGGTGATGGCGGGCAGGAAGCACATCTGGAGGATGCAGGTGCCGATACCGAGGATGGGGACGAGTGGAACCCAAGGAGTCCTGAAGGGCCGGGGCAGATCGGGGCTTCTGTGGCGCAGCACCCACACGCCGGCGCAGACGAGCGCGAAGGCCAGCAACGTGCCGATGGAGATGAGCTCGCCGAGCAGGTCGAGGGGAAACAGGCCGGAGATGACGGCGCAGGAAATGCCGGTGATCCAGGTGGTGATGTGCGGCGTGCCGTATTTCGGATGGATCCTAGCGAAGGTCTTCGGGAGCAGGCCGTCGCGCGACATCGAGTAGAAGATGCGTGGCTGGCCGAGCAGAGACACGAGGATCACGGAGGTGAGGCCGGCGAGCGTCGCGGCCTCGATAAGGTAGCGGAAGAGGGCGGGGGCGTGGGCCTGCTGCAGTGCGTAGATGAAGGGGGCGTCGACGTTGAGCTTGGTGTAATGCACCATGCCCGTGAGGACGAGGGACACGGACACGAAAAGCACGGTCACGATGGCGAGGGTGCCGAGCAGGCCGATGGGCATGTCGCGCTGCGGGTTTTTCGTCTCCTGCGCGGCGGCGGAGACGCAGTCGAATCCGACGTAAGCGAAGAAAATCGCCGCGGCGCCGCGGAAGACGCCGCTCCAGCCGTATTCACCGAAGGTGCCGGTGTTGGCCGGGATGAAGGGGAGGAGGTGGGACTTGGCGAGGCCGCTGTTCTTGAGCATCCACCAGACACCATAGCCGACCAGCGCGATGAGCACACCGACCTTGATCAGCACCATCAGGTCGTTGAAGGAAGCGGACTCGCGGATGCCGATGTAGAGCACATAGGTCAGCGCGAGGGAAATGAAGACGGCGGGGAAATTGATGATGGCGCCGGTCAGCACGAGTTGGCCGCCTTCGACGGCGAGCGGGGCGCTGGAGAAGGCGAGGGGCAGGGCGAGGTTGAACTCGTTGAGGATGTCGCGGATGGCGCCCGACCAACTGACGGCGACGGCGGCGCCGGAGAAGAGGTATTCCAACACGAGGCACCAGCCGACGATCCAGGCGAGAAATTCCCCCAAGGTCGCGTAGCTGTAGGTGTAGGCACTGCCCGAGACGGGGATCATCGACGCCAGTTCGGCGTAGCACAGGCCGGCGAAGAGGCAGGAGATGCCGGCGAAAACGAAGGACAGGGCGATGGCCGGGCCGGCGTATTGGGCGGCCGAGGTGCCCGCCAGCACGAAGATGCCGGCGCCGACGACCGAGCCGATGCCGAGGCTGATCAGCGAAATCGGCCCGAGCGTTCGCTTATAGCCGTGTTCCGCGGCGGCCTCGGCCTGAAGCGAGGCGATGGTCTTGGTGCGGAAGAGGCTCATAACGCGTCTCGTTTACACGAGACGGCTAAGCGCAAGGGGCAGGGGGGCATGCGGCCCCG
>DAORVZ010000328.1:0-3367 GCA_035434005.1 Lacunisphaera sp. | reverse complement strand
ACTCCAGGCCACGGAGGACCGCGTTGTAGTCGGAGGGGGACAGGCCGATCGGCGCGGTGCGCTGGAGGGGCCGGCGGGGATCGTGGAGCAGGGTGGGCTTTGTCTCCGTCTCGCCGCGGGCGAAGGAGGCGACCATGCACGCGGCCTGCAGGGGCGTGATCAGGGTGTCGCCCTGGCCGATGGCGATGTTGGCGGTGTCGCCGCCGCGCCAGATGCCGTCGGGCAGGTTGGCGCTTTTCCAGTTTTCCTTGCGCCACTCGGGATCGGCCACGCGCGGGGTTCTGAACTCCGAGGGCAGTTCGATGCCGGTCGGGTGGTTGAAGCCGAAACGCTTGGCCTCGGCGGCGAGGAACTGGGGGGTCGTCTCGAGACCGTATTTGATGAAGAAAACATTGCAGGATTGTGTGAGTGCCTTGGTGAGATCGACCTCGCCGTGCACGGCGCCGTGCGCGCAGGGGAAGCGCCGGTTGCCGACCATGATGAAGCCGGGGCAGATGATCCGGGAGACGGCCGGCTCGATGGTGCCGGCGCGCAGGCCGGCGATGGCCGTGATGATCTTGAAGGTGGAGCCCGGGGGATACTGGCCTTGGATGGCCCGGTTCAGCCAGCCACCGGATGCCTCGATGGCCTTGGCCGACTCGTGGGAGAGCCGGGGCACAAAGCTGTTGAGATCATAGTCGGGCTTGGACACGAGCGCGAGCACTTCGCCGGTGCGGACATCGAGGGCGACGGCGGCGCCGGTGCGGCCTTCCATCGCCGCCTCGGCGGCCTGCTGCAGGTCGATGTCGAGGCTGGTGACGATGCTTTTGCCTTGCACGGGCAGGCGCTTCTCAATCGGCAGATCCACCTTGTAGCCCGCCGGGTCCACGAGATAGATGGCACCGCCGGTCTCGCCCTGCAGTTGGTCGTCAAATATTTTTTCCAGGCCGGTGCGGCCGGTGGCACCCTTCATCTTGAAGGTCAGCAGGTCCTCGCCCGGAAAATCCTCCACCTCGGGGTCGTTGTCCACGCTGGTGTAGCCCAGCGCCTGGGCGGCGGCGTTGTGGTAGGGGTAGTAGCGGCTGCTGGAGGCATAAACCTGCAGGGGCGAGCTGACCGGGAGGCGCTCGAGCAGCCGGGCGTATTCCTCGGGCGCGAGGTCGTCGAGCAGCACGTAGGGCAGGAGCAGGGTCTGGTTGACGTGGCGGTTGAGGTCGGCGGTGCGGACGCTCTCGCGGCGGTTGAGGATGAAGTTGATCTTGTCGAGGTAGCGCTGGGCCACGGCGGTGCGGGCGATGCGCTCCAACTGGTCGCCGTTGGGCCGCTCCGCCGCCGGGAGCTGGCGGTAGTTGGCGCGGACGGCCTTGTATTCGGCGCGGAATTCGGCGCGGATCGCCGGCTCGGCGAGGTTGAGCACGACGGAGAAGCGGGCGCGGTTGTCGACCAGCACGTTGCCCTCCCGGTCGAGCAGCCGGCCGCGCGGCCCCGGCACGATGACGCGGCGCTGATTCTGCAGGCGCTCGCGCTCGCTGTAGAGGCCGGTCTTGAAGAGCTGGCGATGCGCCATGCCGCTGATCAGCACGAGGAGCAGGCCGGCGACGAGGCCGTGAAAAAGAAACAGCCGCGGGTTGCGGGCGCGGTGGGTTTCGATCGTGCGACTCACGGCGACAAGTTGCTCCAGGATACATTCAGATCAACCGCGAAGGGCGCGAAGATCCGCGAAGCAAGGCAGCCAGCCGGATCCACGGGTAAAACGAGAATCGGGAATTCTTGCATCTGGTTTGGGCTTCGCGCCACTTCGCGTCCTTCGCGGTTCATTCCGGGTTAAAGCGACACGCGCCGGCCGGTCTCAGGGTGGATCGCCACCAGCTCCATGGCGCGGTCCTGCAGGGCCAGAAACCACGGGGTGATGACCAGCAGGAGCAGTTGGGAGGCGAGGAGATCGGAAAACACGCGCAGCCAAGCCGAGCCGGGCCGGGGGTTGGCCCCCACCAGGAGGAAGGAGAGGGCGATGACGAGAAACAGATTGGCGAGGAGCGCCACGACGAGGCCGAAGACCGCGCCCTCGCGCGGGAAGCGCTGCCGCCCGTAAAGCAGGGTGGCGTGGACCAGGCCGAGCAACACCAAGCTCGTGCCGTAGGGCAGCGGTTCCACGGCGTCGATGAGCAGGCCGGTCAGCACGATGGCGATGAGGCCGTGCTTCCGGTCGAGCCGGAGCGCGGAGTAAACGACAAACAGGCCGCCGGCGTAGAGATGCACGGCCGAGTCCGCGAGATAATGGTTGGTCAGCCCGACGAGCCACCACAGCAGCAGGTTGGCCGCCGTGACGATGAGCCAGCGTGGATCGTATTTACGCATGGCGGGGCGAAGCAGGCGATGACACCAGGCTCACAGTTGCTCCGGAGTAAGCGGCACGAGCACGGTGACCTCCGTGAGCGAACCGAGGCGGGCATCCAGGGCGACTTCGCCGGTCTTGAACAGGCCGTCGGTGCTGGGCTCGAGCCGGGTGATGTCGCCGATGGCCAGGCCGGGCGGGAAAACGCCGCCGAGGCCGGAAGTCACGAGGCGCCGCGGAGCGGTCTGGCTGGCGGAGATGTCCAGCGGCACGAACTCCACGGTGCCACGCGGGGAACTGAAGGCGTCATTCAGGCCGCCTTGGTAGCTGATGGGCTTGTTGTCGCCGCTCACCGTGGCGGCCACGCGGAAGGTCGGGCTGGTGAGCAAGTCGACCACGGCGGTGTAGCGGTGCACCTCGACCACGCGGCCAACGACGCCGCCGGCAAATACGACGGGCGCGCCGACCGGGAGACCGTAGTTCTCGCCCTTGCGGATAATGAGGCGCTGCCACCAACCGGAGAAGTCGCGCCGGGCCACTCTGGCGGGTTCGTAACGGAAGGCGGGCATCGAGGGCAGCTTGAGCAGGTTTTCCAGCCGGCTGATTTCGGCGTCGAGCGCCTTGTTCTGCTGCACGCTGTATTCATATTGGGCGATGAGCCCGGAGAGGTCCTTGCCGGCCTTGAGCAGCTCGTCCTTCGAGTGGAGCCGGTTCGACCAGAAGGTCTGCAGGTCCTGCACGTAGGAATCGGCGACGATGAGCGGGGCCTGGATGGCGAAGAAGGTGGCGCGCGTGGCGGTTTTCACGACCAGCGGCAGCAGCAGCCACACCAGCAGGATGACGCCCAGCGTGGCAAAGGGGCGGGCCTGATCGAAGCGTTTCGGGAGCACGGCGCGGGCGGCGGTTCAGCCGGGCCGGACTCAGAAGTCCGCGGCGATGCGGTGGAGCTCGTCGATGTTGGTCAGGAACACGCCGGTGCCGTTGGCCACGGCGGAGAGCGGGTCGTCGGACACGGTGACCGGCAGGCCGGTCTTCTCGGAGAGCAATTTGTCG
>DAORVZ010000327.1:0-3367 GCA_035434005.1 Lacunisphaera sp. | reverse complement strand
GTAATTGCTTGAATCACATTCATATCGCCTGTGAACGGGCTCCTACAATCTAGTTCAATAATTGCTTTAACGTATTAATATATCGCATCAAATTAATAACCTATGGGAACAAGACATCGGGGCACAATCGAAGAGATCAATGCGCTCAACGCATTTATCAAGCTTCAGCGCTCGGCTGAGTCTGTCTCGGTCCGTGTGCATGACGTTTTGCCTGATGGCCTGACCGTTACCCAGTTCGGCGTGTTGGAGGCACTCCACCACATCGGCCCGCTCTGCCAGAGCGAACTGGCCGAGAAGCTCCTCAAGAGCGGAGGCAATCTCACTCTGGTGGTGGATAACCTGGAGAAAGCCGGCTATGTCGGCCGCGAACGCGATCCGGCCGATCGCCGCTTCGTCGTCGTGAAGCTCACCCCCAAGGGCGAAGCCTTCATCAGCACCCTTTTCCCCAAGGTCGTCGCCAACATCACCAAGGAAATGAGTGCACTTTCCGGCACCGAGCTTTCCGATTTCGGCCGCCTCTGCAAAAAAATCGGTCTCCGCGCCTGATTTGCTTTTTCTTAACCAATACTTTAATGTCAAAGCTTATGAACGCACAAGTAACCGGCCTCCACCATATCACCGCGATCGCTTCTGACCCGCGTCAGAATCTTGATTTCTACACCCGTGCCCTCGGGCTGCGTTTCGTGAAGAAGTCCGTCAACCAGGACGACCCCGGCACCTATCACCTCTACTATGGCGACTACGCCGCTTCACCGGGCACCATCCTGACTTTCTTCCCTTGGGCCGGTCTGCGCCGCGGCCGCCCGGGCACGGGCCAGGCCTACGCCACAGGTTTCTCGGTGCCGGCCGGTTCTCTGCCCTTCTGGCAGGAGCGCTTCACCAAGCTCGGCGTGAAACAGGAAAAGATCGAAAAGCGTTTCAACGACGAGGTCCTCCCCTTCGCCGATCACGACGGCCTGCGCCTTGAACTGGTTGCTACCAGCGAATCCGACCCCCGGCCCGCCGCTCCGGCCAAGAATGTCCCGGCTGAGTTCGCCATCCGCGGCTTCCACAGCTCCACGCTGGCCCTGACCGACGCCGCCGCCACCGCCAAGGTGCTGACCGCCAACATGGGCTACCAGCTGGCCAGCCAAGCCGGCCATCGCGCCCGCTACGCCGCCGGCAACGGCGGCCCTGGCACCTACGTGGACCTGCTGACCGATCCCGCGCTTCCACGCGGCCTCAATGGCGCGGGCACGATCCACCACGTCGCCTTCCGCGTCACCGACGACGCCAGCGAGGTCGCCGCCCGCGACCTCCTCCTCAAGACCGGGCTCCAGGTCAGCCCGGTGATAGATCGCGCCTACTTCAAGTCCATCTACTACCGCGAGCCGGCTGGCATTCTTTTCGAGATCGCAACCGACGGCCCGGGCTTTGCTATCGACGAGCCGCTCGACCGGCTCGGCACCATCCTTGGCCTGCCCCCACACCTGGAACCGCATCGCGCCGAGATCGAGGCCGCGCTGCCCAAGCTGGGTTAAATATTCTCGTTCTCGTATTCGGTCTCTCGGAGCGATTCACGGAGAACGAGGAATGATTAAGAGAACGATAAAGAGTCACCACCATGTCCTCCCTCTCCTATCACCACCGCTTCGAGCACGGCACTGACCCGTCCGCACCGCTGCTGCTCTTGCTGCATGGAACGGGCGGGGACGAGAACGACCTCATCCCGCTCGGCCGGAAACTCTCCCCGGGCTCAACCTTGCTGAGCCCGCGTGGTGACGTCATCGAACACGACGCTCGGCGCTTTTTCGCCCGGCTTAGCGAAGGCGTTTTCGATCCTGCCGAGGTCACGCGGCGCACCAACGCGCTAGCCGACTTCATCATCGCCGCGGGGAAGCACTATCGTTTCGACCCGGCGATACTCACCTCCATCGGCTTCTCTAACGGCGCGAACATCGCCGCTACGCTCCTCTTGCTGCGCCCGGAAACCCTCGGCAGCGCCGTCCTCCTGCGCCCGATGTTCGTGCTCGAGCCGCCGCAGCCGCCCGACCTGAAGGGCCGGCGCGTGTTTTTGTCCTCCGGCACGGTCGATCCCATCGTGCCCAACAACCACCCGATCCGGCTGGCCGACCTGCTCCGCCGCTCCGGTGCTGACGTCACCCTCCAGACGGTTCCCGCCAGTCACGGGCTGGTGTCGGCGGATCTGGCGGGCGCCCGCGATTTCCTCGCCCGGCGGCCAGCGGTTGGCCGATAAGCCAAAGGTATCAATCGCCGCCAGCCGGGCCTCCGGTGAAACTTTTTCCTCGAAGCCGTCGCGGCCGGGCGGCACCTTGCGACTGAATGACATTTCCTTCCACGCCGGATTTGTTTGCCAGCCGCGACCTGCGGTTGGCTGAACTGGGGCAGCCCGCAAGCCAGCTGCGCACCTACGCCTGGATGCAACTCTCCCGGACCACCGATAACCGCATCCTCGACCTTTTCCGCCAAGGACTGATCAAGGGCACCGTCACCGGCGGCCAGGGCAACGAGTCGCTTATCGTCCCCCTCGCCCTCCTCGCCGACAAGGCGATCGACGTCGTCTGTTTTTCCCACCGTGGCCTCGGCGGCCACCTGATCTGGAGCGGCCACCTCGGCGAACACCTGTGCCAGTATTTCGCCAACAGCGGCAGCCCGACCAAGGCCCGCGAAGGCAACATCCATCACGGCGACCCGGCCAACCGGAGCCTGCCGATGATCTCGCACCTCGGCATCATGCTCTCGAACGTCATCGGCGGCACCGATTCCCAGCGCCGCCTCGGCAGGCCCGCCGTCGGCTTCGCGTTCTTCGGTGACGGCTCGTCCAGCACCGGCGACATCCACGAGTCGCTCAATCTCGCCGCCGTGCTCGCCGTGCCCGTGGTCTTCGTCATCGAGAACAACCAATACGCCTACTCGACCCCCACCAGCGAACAATTCGTATCGCCCAACCTCCACGAGCGCGCCAAGGGCTACGGCATGGAGGGTTTCGCCATGGACTGCAGCGATCCGGAGCATGTTCTGCAGACCCTCGGCGCCGCCATCGAGCGCACCCGCGCGACGGGCCGACCGCTGCTGATCGAGGCTCATACCTTCCGACTCCGCGGCCACGCCGCCTACGACACCTGCGACTACATGAAGCCTGGCGAGGCCGAGGCCATCCTTGCGCAGGATCCGCTGCCGAAGTTTCGCGCGAAACTCGCCGCCGCCGGCCACGGCACCCGGCTCGACGCCATCGACACCGAGATCGCCGGCTTCGTCGAGGCCACCATCAAGGCCTCGCTCGCGCTGCCGCCGGCCAGCCCGGAAGGCATGCTGGCGGAAGTATTCGCCCCGCCTGCCGCCCCGCTCCCGTGGCTGCCAGTGCCCG
>DAORVZ010000326.1:0-3369 GCA_035434005.1 Lacunisphaera sp. | reverse complement strand
AGCGCGAGGTCGAGCACGGTTTCGTCGCCGGCGGGGGCGCTTTCCTGCGGGAGGTAGCCGAAGTCGGCGCCGCGTTCCCACTCGATGGTGCCCTCGTCGGCCTGCTCCTCGCCGAGGATGAGGTTGAAGAGAGTGGATTTGCCCGCGCCGTTGGGCCCGACCAGGCCGAAGCGGTCGGTGCGCGCGACGAAGAGCGAGACGTCGGAAAACAGTTCGCGGGTGCCGTAGGACTTGGAAACGTCGGCGATGGTGAGCATGGGAACTCACCAACACACCGAGCCAAAGGCCCGGCGTCAATGCTCAGCGTTGGAGGGCGGCGGCCCGGGCTTCCGCCAGCAGATCGGGCTGGCGGGCCTCCAGGCCGAGCCAGAGCCCGAGCCGGAGCCCAGCCTCGCTGTGGCGGGTGCTTGCCGGCAGCGCGTGCCAGGCGAGCACGGCCTCGCCCAGCCGGGCGGGTTCGGCGGCGGCGGCCGCGAACACCGCGGCTAGGCCCGGGGTGGCGGGGGGTGGGCTGCGGCTGACGGTGACAAACCCCTCGCGCACGGTGGGGCCTTGGTCGGGCGTCAGCAGCAACTCATAAACGCGATCGGCGGCGAGGGAGGGGGTGTTGGCGGGGGATTGGGCGCCAGGCAAGGTCCAGATGATTTGGTTGTTTTCGCGGAGGGTGAGGGTCACCGGGGTGGGTGTGGCGGCGCGCCAGGCGATGGTCACGGGGCCGGCGGTGGCGGCGAGGAGCGGGCTTTGCAACTGCACGCCGGTCGCGGTGCGCATGGCAGGTAGCACGGCGGCGGCGGCGAACTCGGCGAGCGGGGCCGTCAGGGCGCGGGCGAGTGGGGGCTGCGCTTGCTGCGCCCAGCGGGTGAGATCAGGGGCGGGCGGGGTGTGGTGTTGCCAGAAAGTGGCGCCGGCCAACACGAGCACGGCGGCTGTCGCAGCGAGCCACCAAGGGTTGGCGGCGCGGCGGCGGGACGGTGGCAACAAGGCGGCAAGACGCGCGGCGGGAATGACGGCGGTGCGGTCGGCCTGTTCGCAGGCGAGCGCGGCGGGGACAGCTTCGCGCGCCAAGGCGTGGGTCTTGCGCAGGGCCTGCCATTCGCCCGCCCAGTCGGGGTGGGCGGTGAGGGCGTCCGCGAGCTCGGTGCGCAGCGCGGCATCGGCGGGATTTTCCAGGGCCCGCCAGGCCAGATCGCGAAAGCTCTCGGGGTCGTGATTCACACTAGGGATGTCGCAAAGCGCCGGGCGATTGTTTCATGGCGTGGGTGGGCGGACCTGGTTCCGGAGTTCCTGGAGGGCGCGGAACAGGTGACTGCGCACGGTGGCGGGCTTGAGTTGCATACGCGAGCCGATCTCCTCGGACGTCCGCCCATCGATGAAATGTTCCTTGAGGATGCGCTGCCGCAGCGGATCAATGTCGGCGAGCAGGGTGGCGACATCAAGCGCGGCAAACGCGACGGAGGCGGCCGCCGGCTCGCATTCGAGCTGGTCGAGCGAGAGTGTTTCACCGGCACCGCGCTTGGCGGCGTTGCGGGCGCGCAGGAGGGAGATGGCGCGGCGGCGGGCGATGACCGCAGTGAGGGCTTCAAGAGCGGGCCAGGTGGCTGGCAGGGCGGAGCCGGCCGCGAGGTCCGCGAGGGCGCTGGAGGCGGCATCCTCGGCCTCGCCGCGTTGCCGGAGGATCTGACCGGCGGCGCTCAGGGCGACGGGCCACAGCCGGGTGAACGCCTCGCGCCACGCCGTCCCCTCGCGCGCTTGGAGGCGGGCGTGGAAGTCAGCGGCAAACGGTGCGGCAGAAAGACTCAAAGGCGGACACTGATGGTGTGAGCTCCGGCCCGCCGCAAGATTTCCGCCGAGTCGACGCCCCCCTTTGACAGTTCGTTGATGAAGCGGAGTTGGGCGCTGCGCAGCGCCGGCACGGGGGTTTGCCCAGCCGTGAGGGCGGAATAAAAATAAGCCGTCAGGTCGCGGCTGTCCTGGTCGGACACGGGCCAGAGCGTGAGCACGAGCGCGCGGGTGCCGGCCCGGGCGAAGCCGCGGCGCAGGCCGAGCACGCCTTCGCCTTGGGCCACCTGGCCGCTGCCGGTGGCGCAGCCGCTGAGGAAGACCAACTCAGTCGCGCGCAGGTCCAGCGCGGCGATCTGCAAGGCATCGAGCAGGCCGGATGCGCCGGCGAGTGCCAGGCCGCTGCGGCGCAAGCGGTCGTTGGCTGCCAGGTCAGGCTCGGCGGGGGTCAGGGCGTGGGTGGCGATGTGCAGCAGGCGGGGTGAGACGGCGGCGGCAAGGGCGGCGGGAGTGGCTTCGGCGCCGGCAAGCAATATGGAGCCTGCAAACAATGCGGCGACGGTGGTGCCTTCCGCGTGGGCGCCGGGGAGTGGCGCGAGAGCGGCGAGAGGGCCCTGCCACGTCGGAGCGGCCAGCACGAGGGCCGGTCCGGCGCCAGTCAGGCCGGCTTCAGGCCGGGGCAGCAGGTCGCGGGCGGAGGCGATCATGGCGATCCCGAATTGGTCAGTCGCCCAGCGGCCCGCTTCATCCTCCGGGAGGGTGGCAAAAGCGACTCCGTGCAGCGCGCCGTCGGGCGAAAGATAGAGTTGGGTGATCGCGGCCGGCAGGGCGGTCCGCACGGGATCAAGCACGCGGCGGCGGAGGTCCCGGGCCCAGTCGATGGGACCGCCGCGGCTGACAAGAATGTCATAGCGTGCGACTGCGGCATCGATGGGTGCCGCCGCTCCGAGCGGGATGGTTTGCCAGCCGGTGGTGGTGCCGATCAGGGCAAGGTAGCGTTGCTCGGCCGGTTGGCCGGGGATTTCGTGGCGGTAGCTGATGAAATCCACGAGCGCTTCGTGCGACGCGAGCTGAGCGAGCACGGCGGCGGGATCGGCGGTGAGCGCGTGGCGATGAGCCAAGGGAGCCAGCGCGCGGCGGGCGAGCTCCCGCTCGAGTTGTTCGAGTTTGCTCAGGTCGAGGGCAGAGGCGGGGTGGGGTGACGCGGAGGCGGAAGCAAGGGCGGCGCGGTAGTCGGCGAGCAAGCGGGCCGCGGCGGGATCGGCGGAAGCGCGGGCGAGTGCCTGGTCTTCCAGCAGGGAATCGAGAACGAGGCCTTTCAATCGCAAGCTGGCGCGGGCGAGGATGGCGGGATCGCCGAGGGCGCCGGGCAGATCGAAGGGGCGTTCGTGGGCGAGGAGAGCGAGGCGGTCGGCCTCGCTGGTGTAGGTGAGGTGGAGATTGAAGAAGGCTTCGTGGAGGGTGAGCCATTCGGCGGTGATGGGGCGGGCGGCGGTTGAGTCGGCGTGGGCTAGGTGGGCGCGGGCGAGGAGCAAGAGGGTTTTTTCGAGGTCGCGTTGCTCGAGGTCGCGCTTGGCATCGGGCTGGGCT
>DAORVZ010000325.1:0-3372 GCA_035434005.1 Lacunisphaera sp. | reverse complement strand
CGTCTCGGCGGAGGTGGTGAGCTTGGAGGAGCGCTTGAGCAGGAGGCTCTTGGCGACGTCGTGGGCGTTGTTGTCGACGAGGGTCTTTTCGATGAGCACGTAGAGATCGTGGAGGGAGACGCGGATCGGGCCGCGCTCCAGGGCTTTCTTGGTGAGGTTGGCGGCGACCTCGCGGGTGACGTCGGCCACGAAGCGCTGGTTCTTCTCGTTAAAGATGTCCTTCTCGCCCTTGGCTTGGAGGAGGTTGGCGAGGGAGCGGCCGACCGTATCGGCGACTTCGTTCAAGTCAAAACGCTCGTCGCCATGCGGGCAGAGCACCTGCACCTCCGGCACGGGCACTTCCTCGTCGCGGAGGATGTCGCGCCAGTTGTAATTCGGTTTCTGATCGGGCGGTGCGCCGGTAAGCTTCTTGAGGGCAAGATCTTGGGCGATGTAAGGAGGATTCATGGGCGAACGGGGGCGTAAGGCGTGGGGGTGAGACTTGAGGCAAGGCAGGCGGGTTGGGGGATCCGGCTCTGCAAAAACAACTTAAAGTTCGTCGTCGCTCGAACCGTGGAGCGCGGAGGATTTTTGATATTCGGTGACGCGACCCTCGAAGAAGTTCTGCTCCTTCTTGATGTCCATCATCTCGGCGAGCCAAGGCAGGGGGTTCTTGATGCCGGGGCTCAACGGGGTCAGGCCGCAGCCCTCGAGGCGACGGTCGGCGATGTAGTCGATATAGGTCAGGAATTCCTCGATGGAGAGGCCGACGGCATTCACGGGCAGGCAGTCGCGGATGAAGTCCTTCTCGAGGCGGATGCCCTCGGCCATGGTCTGGCGGAGCTCCTCCTTGAAGTCGGCGGTCCAGATCTCGCGGTTCTCCTCGATGAGGTCCATGAAGAGGTTCCGGAAGAGCTCGATGTGGTTGGACTCGTCGCGGAGGGTGTAGCGGAACATCTGGCCGATGCCGGGGAACTTGTTCTGGCGGTAAAGTGAGAGGACCATGCCGAAGAGGCCGTAGAACTGGGTGCCCTCCATGCACTGGCCGAAAACGAAGATGTTTTTGGCCAACAGCTTCTTGTTTTCGGGCTGCGTCATGTCGAGGTCGCGGCGAAGGTCGCGGCTGACCTTGTTGACGAACTCGTTCTTGCGCTCGATGGACTTGATGTCCTCGAACATCGCCTCGCACTCGTGCGGGTTGATGCCGAGGGAGGAGATCATGTAGAGCAGGGAGTCGGCGTGGATGTTCTCCTCGTGGGCGTGGCGGCCGAGGACGAGCTTGAGCTCGGGGGCGGTGACGATCTCGCGGACGACGTGCTGGATGTTGTCGCCGACGATGCCCTCGGCGGCGGAGAAGTAGCCGATGCCCATGCGGATGATCCAGCGCTCGATGTCGGACACGTGCGCGGTGTCGCGCCACTGCTCGATGTCCTTGCCCATCGGGATGTCCTCCGGCTCCCAATGGTTCGTCTTCATCGTCTTGTAGAGATCGTAGGCCCACTGGTATTTCAACGGGAGGATGTTGAAGTAGGGCACCTGGCGGCCGTTGATGACTTTCTTCGCGGCGAACGCGGCCTCTGCCTTGTCCTGGTCGAGCACGAAGGTTTTGGTGCCGACGGTGAATGATTTTTGCATGGCTAGCGCAGGGGATGTTTGGAGAAAAGCGGTGTGTGTCCCGTGGTCTAGCGACGGCGGAAAGCCTCTGGCGACACCAAGTTGCCAAAACTTCCTGACACGTTGTCGACCACCACAGGATGTGGATGCCCGGAACCTTGACCACAACTAATGGAAATCGGCCCATGGCCCGTCAAACAGATTAAGGGCGGATTTCGCGAATTTTCCGCGATTTTTTTGATGGACAATGAAGCAGCGGCTTCGAGCCCCTGTTTCAGGGGAAAAGAAAAGACCGGGAAGGACATTTCTCCTCTGAAAAAGACCGATCTGGATGAGCGGAACGGGCGCGCAAATATTTTCTTGACGCGAAATTATTCGCGCTGCTCCGAAGGATGAGAGGGGGGATATGTTTCCCGGAAAAATTGCGCGTGCTGGCCGGGTGAAATCTGAAATGGGTGATGTGGGATCCGCCTTTCACGCCCAGACCGATAACTGGCGGCGTCTGTTTGCTGGAGCCTCAGCGCAGGCTGCGCGACTTATCCCGGGTGCTCAACTCACGTCAGGCCGAATGGCTGGACGCCAGCGACAATATGATCGGTTGCATGGTCTGAAAGATTTGGACGATTTCGGGCACGGGTGGCACGCGGGCATCGGAAAACGCCCGGGTGAGTTGGGCCGGGGTGATTGTTTCCTGGGCCAGGAGGAAGCGAATGTCCTGCACGTCCTGCGGGTCGTTCCGCATCATTTTTGTGAGAATCAGGTCGATCCCCGACGGGCGGAATAGGTCGAGGTGCCCAAAAGCGACAGCCGCCCGGACGGGCACGATCTTTTGCAGCCAATCGGTGCTCAGCACCACCTGCTCGTCGGTAAAAAGATGGGTCATGTAGAGACCGGTGGGTTCCAATTCATTGTTGGCCGCTTCGAGGGCTTCCCAAAATTGCCGGTCGGCCTCAATCCGAGCCATCTCGATCGCGGGCAGTATCGCGTCCACATCCTGGGTAACGCCAAACACACTGCCTTGGATCCCATAGCCCAGTGCCAGAGCAGCGCGACCGAAAAGCACGATGCGAGTGGGCTGGCGCAGGTGGCGGTCTAGGGTTTGAAGTATTCGCTCCGGGTTGTTCATGGTCGGGCGTGGAGCCAGTCGGTGTGAGGGGTTCCGGAACGGGTGGTCCCGCTGTGGGAAACAAACCGGCTCCAGTGCGGCAGGCGGCCGGAGGGAACCGGGAGAGGAGAGCCAAGAAGCTGGAGCAGCTCCTGCCAGCGGGCAGCCTGTCCGGAATCATGCGCGGCTCCCGCGCGGGCAATGTGGGCGAGCGGGCGGCTGATGCGCTCCCGACAGGCGAGCCGGCTCAACCGGCCCAAGTCGCAGAGGTTGATGACCTGGGCGGCGCAACGTAGGGCGAAAGGCTCGCACGGTTGGGCGCCGAGCAGGAGGAGCGCGACCAGGTCCTCGTGACTGATGGCCTCCACGCCCGGATCGCTCTCGGCGGGAGGGTAGACCGGGGCATAGTGCCGGGCGCCCCGGGCCACGGCCAGGCGCATGATCGAAGTCAAATCGGCTAGGCCGTGGCGGCGGGCCTTGCGCTGCAAGAGGGAGCAGTGCGCGGTTTCGCCGATTTGCTGGGCCAGCGTGATCACGATCCGGGAAAATGGGCGGGGTGGGGAAAAACGCAACTCCGGCGGTTGGCTGGAGGCGTTGAAGCCGAGGCTGCACCATGTGCCCGTAAGCGTCCGACCGGGGACCTCCTAGGCGATGGAGGGGAGAGGTGGTAGGCT
>DAORVZ010000324.1:0-3379 GCA_035434005.1 Lacunisphaera sp. | reverse complement strand
CTGCGTGCGGGAGCATCTGCAAGGGGGTTCCGCCGCGGGCCTCGCCGCACTGCTGGAGATCGGCCGGGCCGAGCGGGATGGCGAGCGTCCAGCACAGGCCGCTGGCGAGCGGGGCGATCGCCAGGGCCAGCGCGGCGGGCAGGGCGAAGGTCCATGGCACGCGGCGGCGGAAGGCGAACACGCCGGCGGCGAGGGCCGCGAGCAGACCGAGACGGAGCCATCGCAGGCCAGGTGGTGGGGTGTCATCGGCGAAATGCAGGGCGATCCGGTGGGGCGTCGCGTCGGCGTTGAAGGTGAGGGTGGCGCCGCCGCTGCGATACTCGTGACCGCCGCGCTGCGTCGCGAAATGGTCGAGGTCGACGCGCAGGCGCAGGGAGACCTCGCCGTTCGGCTCGATCTGTCGCGGGAGCGCGGGGTCGACGAGGGTGAAGGCGCTCCAGTCGGCGTCGCGGTGGTCCAGGCGGATCCGCGAGAGGGCCATGGGTTGGTCGCCGTGGTGGACCAGGCGCACGGGCAGCTCCCGACGGGCCGGGCTGAAGTGGAGGGCCTGCGGCTCGCTGTGGAACTCCGCGGCGGCGTCGCAGCCGACGAGCAAGGCCAGGGCGAGCGCGAGGCGGTGAGCACCGGTCATGGCGGGTCGACTCGTTGCCGGGGATTGCCGATCACGGCCGGTCGATCTTGGCGCGGAGCAGCGCGGCGATGAGCCCGAGGATGACGAGCCCCGAGAGCAGGAGGGCCAGCGCGCTCGGACTCTCGCGGCCGAGCAGGGCCAGTGGGGCGAGGAGGATCAGGCCTCCAGCCAGCACGAGGCCCGCGCTGGCGGGTACCAAGCTGTCCTTTGGGCCAGGTGCTTCCGGGATGTGCTGGTGCGAGCCCTCGGCGGCGTCGGCCGACAGCGTGGAGCTGGGCGCGCGAGCGCGCGGCAGGCCGATCTGAACCAGGGTCACGGGGAGCTCCGCGGCGTCAGGGGATGTTGCCCGGGCCGGAGGTCCGCGGCGTCAGGGGATGTTGCCCTCCATGGCCAGCTCGAAGACCTCGACGTCGTCGGCGTCCTTGGCCATGAGGAAGGCCTTGAGCGGGCGGTCGCCGCGGTAGGCTTTGAGTTCACTGTGGATGGCGCGGGCGGCCTCCTCGGCTGGGATGCCGCTGTCGAAGGCGCCCATCAACGGGACGGCGATGCTGGCGAAGCCCTTGACGCGGCAGGCGACCAGGACCGCCGCGGTGGCCCGCAGGACGTCCTCGACCTGTACGCGTCCGCCAGGCTTGTCCGTGTTGGGCACGTGGATCAGGTGCCGCGCCTTCATCTTGCCGGCGTGGGTGACGAAGGCGGCGCCGATGGCCAGCGGGGTGTGCTCCTTGACGAGATCCTCGACCTCCTTGCCGGCGAGGTCTCGCAGCTTGCTGGCCGGGAACTGGCTCATGACACCCTCCGAGTTGGTCGGGGCGACGAAGGCGTCGACCTGAATCTGGTCCCAGGGGAGGGTGGAGATCTGGATATCGATGGACTCGTTGGTCTCGGCGGCCACGTCAGTCCTTAAACATGGAGTCGAGCTCTTCGGCAACCACGGATTCGGGGGTCGCCTTGACGGTGCTGAGCTCGCGGATGACGAGGTTGCGCGCGGTCTGGAGCATCTGCCGCTCGCCGTGCGAGAGGTTCTTGGTGCTCTTGAGCAGGGTCAGGTCGCGGTAGACCTCGCCGACTTCGAACAGTGAACCGGTGCGGATCTTCTCCATGAAGCCGCGGTAGCGCCGGTTCCAGGTCTGGCGGTCGCACGGGACCTCGTGGTCGCGCAGGAGGTCGTAGAGTTCGTCGATCATGCCGTCGTCGGCGAGCGGGCGCATGCCGTTCTCCTCGGCTTTGGTGACGGGGACGATGATCTTGAGGCCAGAGCCGGCCACGCGCAGGTGGTAGAACTGCATGCCGCTACCCTCGATGACCTTGGTCTCGAGGGCGACCACTTCGGCTACGCCGTGGGTCGGGTAGACGGCTTTTTCACCAACGTTGAACTGGGGCTGCATCATCGAGAGTCGTTCTCCAGGCGTGAGCGCGCGCCATTGTGCACCTTCCGTGCCGGAACTGTCACCGGCTTCCGACGTCAACGTGACCTGGATCGGGGTCACGAATAATTGAGACAGCGCTGGAAGTGTGCACGTCAAATCGTTGAAAATAAAACGAATTGAGCGCGGTTGATGAAGGGAAGTGGGGGGCTGAGGGAGGTTTGGGCGTGCGGTGGAGGCGGCCACTCTCGTTGCCGGTCGGCGACGAGAGTGGCCAGAGTGTGCGGGAAGCGCGGGATCTTTGAGGACCGGATGCGCGATCGAGCGCGGGGGAGTCCAGTCGGGCTCATTATTCGTGGTCGGGGGGCTGTCGGCCAGTGAAAAATACAGCGTCAACTTTGCATAACTCACCGGGGAGGGGCACTGCCGGGGACCTGGGCGTGTCCGCAGACCCGGTCGTCCGGCGGACGTCCGTACCGCGGCGTTCGCGGGCCTATTGCAGGGCGGTGAGGCGCCAGCCAGCCGGGCTTTGCTCGAGGGTGAGGGCGCGGCCGGGTTCGTAACGGAGGACGGCGCGCTGCATGTCGCTGCTGTATTCGATGGCGCCTGGTTGGTCGAGGAGGGCCTCGATCAGGGCGGCGCGACGGCCCCAGTCGTCGCGCAAGCGGGCGGCCAGCTCATCGCTGACGAGGGCCTCGAGATGGCGTAGATCGGCGCTACGGACCGCGGCCAGGAAGGAACGGATCGCCTGGGCCGGGGTCGAGCTGTCCGGGAGGCCCGGGAGGCCGGCGACGATCTGATAGTGGCCGGCGACCTCGGCCCAGGTGAGGACGTGGGCGCCGTGGGTGGTTTGCCCACCGGCGACCGGGGCGCGAAGGGCCGGTGGTAGATCGGCGATGGCGGTCTGGGCCTCGGCTCGCTCGACGGCCTGGGCCTGCCAGCGGGCACGGAATGCGGCGCGCGGCGTGGCGGCCTGGAGCTCGGGGCTGAGGAGGGCGTAGGCGGCGTCGGCGTCGTCGCGGCGCAACGCCTGCGCGTAGGCGTCGCGCAGGGCCTCGGGACTGCGGGCGCTGCGGGGGGCGCGGCAGGCGGGCACGGCGAGGACCAGCGCCACGCCGCAGAGCAATCGATAGAGTGTTGAAGTTATGCGAGACAACGGTATGAAATTATGCGTTGAGTTTGTGGTCGGAGGCGCGCGGCCCGGCGCGCTTGTCGACGACCGTGTTGTGGGCAAATTCGGGGAGGGTTTCGGGGTAATCGATGTTGTAGTGGAGGCCACGGGTCTCCTTGCGCATGCGGGCGCATTCGAGGATCAGATGACCGACCAGGGCGATGTTGCGGAGCTCGAGGACATCACGGGTGACGCGGAACTTCCAGTAGT
>DAORVZ010000323.1:0-3394 GCA_035434005.1 Lacunisphaera sp. | reverse complement strand
AAGTTCTTGATCGGAGAATACACGAAGCCGACGGATTTCAACTTGGCCTCCTCAGGCTTCAGGTCGGCTTTGCCGCCGCTGATGGTGTTCACCGTGTTCGGCGGGATGGCCAGGCCGGTGGCAGGGTCAATGAGATTGCCACCGGCAAAAATCTGCTCGAAGGCCGGATCATATTGTTGCTTGAAGGTCGGCACACGGAAACCCGTGCTGTAGGAACCGCGGATGAGGATCTTCTCGTGCGGCACAAAGCGCAAGGTGGCCTTCGGGTTGGTGGTGGTGCCGAAACCGCTGTAGTCGTCGCGACGGCCGGCCAGGTTAAGATCCAGAGTCTTGAGCACCGGGACTTGAACCTCGGCGAAGAGGGCCGTGATGGTGCGGCTGAGGGTGCCGGCGGTGGCGAGGGCATTGTCGAACGGCGCAAGGAGGATCAGCGAATCGACCGTGCTGACATTGGTGCGAGGGTCACCGACGAACTTGTATTCCTCCTTGCGATAGTCCAACCCGAAGGCGGCTTGGATGGTGCCGCCCGGCAAACGAAAGAGCGGGCCCGTGGTGGTGAAGTCCGCAACGGTGGTGGTGTAGGTGCCTGAAAATGCCTCCACCCCGGTGGCCGAAGCGGCCCTCATGCCGTCGAGCGCCGCCTGCGTCTGGGTGTAGGAAAAAGGATTGAGCACGCCGGAGTTGATCAGTTTGGTGAAAGGCAGCGTGTAGTAGTAGCCGTTCAGCAGGGTTGACTTGGACTTGCTCTCTGACTGCGAGACCCCGGTGCGGTATTCCCACTCCTCAAAGAACTTCAGCGGCAGAGGCAGCGGTCCGTCCAAAGCGATGAGGAAACGGCGGGTGTCGCTGACGGTGTTGATTTCGCGATTGCCGCCGGGGAGACCGCGCCAGCGGAAAGCGATGGGAAGGCCGCGGTTGACCTCAAGAGCCGGGAAGTAAGCGACGAGCGCGTTGAAGACGCGGGTGTAGTCGGCCCCGGTGCTGGGGTAGGCCATGCCTGAAACCGGATTCGGCACCACGGTGCCGTTGATGGTTTGTGTGGTGCTCTGGGCTCCGCTGGCCAGCAGGCCGGCGCTGCTCCACTGAAGCGGCGAAAAACTCTTGGTGGAGTCAGACCGGCCGAGCACGGCCTCGAGGGTGAGAAGATGCTCGCCCAGCTTGTAGGAGCCCCGGCCCACAAAGTTGGTGTTCTTCACGGGCTGTTGCAGCACGGCGGCGCGGCCCGTGTCCCAAGCGGAACCATATTTGCCGTTGGCCGTGGCGGAGGTGGCGGACCAGAGGATCTCTTCATATGGACCCATGCCGTCCAAGCCGGCATAGCCGGCGGAGTTGGTCGGCAGGTCGATGATGTTGACCTGGTTGACGCGGATGGCGGAGTTGGCGGGATCGACCGGATTCAAGGCCGTCGGGCCGGGGCCGAGGGCGGTCGGCATGTTGGCGATCGTCTGGATCGTGGCGATCGGGGTGCCACGCGTATCGGGCGAAATGCCGCGCCGGGGTTGGAAAGTGTTGACGAAATCACGTTGGTCGCCGTTCAGGCGCTTGCTGTCGGAAAAGGCGAGCGAGGTCATGAAGTTCCACCCGTCCTTGTTCAGGTCACCCCAGCCGCCGACAAGCGAGTAGCGGAAAATATTGCCGCCTCCGTCCTCGGTAATGTCGGTCGCGGCGTTGGCTACGAGGCCTTGGAAGTCGCTTTTCGTGATGAAATTAATGACCCCACCAATGGCATCAGTGCCGTATATGGCGGAGGCGCCGTCCTTGAGGACCTCGACGCGCTCGATGGCGGCAAAGGGGATGGAGTTGAGGTCGACCACGCCGCCGTTGAGGCCGTGCGAGGCGACGCGGCGGCCGTTGAGGAGGATGAGGGTGGCGTTGGCGCCCTGGCCGCGGAGGTTGGCGGAGGTCGCGCCGTTGTTACCGCGAGGGCCGCCGCCGTTGGCGTCGACGACATCGGCATTGACCGCGAGGTTATCAAACCCGTTGCCGTTGATGTTGAGATTCATGATGAGCTGCTCGGCGCTCGCGATGCCCTCCTGCGCCATGTCGAGCTTGGTGAACACGGACAGCGGCAGCGCGCCCTCGTCGGCGATGCGCTTGATCATCGAGCCGGTGACGATGAATTTCTCCAGCTTCACGGGCTCATCGGACTTGGCCTCGGCCGTGGCGGCGGCGGCTTGCGCCCGGGCGGCGGGCAGGAAACTCGCAGCGGCAAAAACCGCCAGCAAGGTCGATCGGATCCACAGGTAACGTGCGTTCATAGGTGAGGTGTCGGTAGACGGGGTTGGGTGCTGGGCAAAAGGGGAGCGCAAGAACCGGCGGCGCGCAATGGCGGAGTTCAGGTGCCGCCTGACTGGAACCATGGAATAAATAAGCCGCCGGAGGCGGCCAAGCTGATTTCCGGGCGAGCCCGGGCCCGAGGATCGAACCGTTCGCGGGCGGGGTCGCCCGCGCTCCAATGGTTCTGCGTGGAGCCACGGCGACCTCGCCGTGGAATACATTTGTGTCCATCGGCGGTTTTCACTCTGCCCGTGTCCGTAGCGGCAGACCGCCGATAAAGCGGTCATCCGGGCAAAAAAAGGGGCGGTCCATGGCGGACCGCCCCGGGGCATGAATCCAATCGGTGATCAGAACTGGCCGGAGAGGCCGAACTTGATGAACGTGGGGCTGATCAGGAGCTGGCGGGGACGGCTGGCGGTGTAGGTGTAGAGCTCGGGGCCGTTCTCGGTGAAGTTGTTCGCGTTGGCAAACAGCGTCATGTTCGGCCGCAGCCGGTAGCTGACGCCGAGGTTGTGTGTGAGGAGGGCGCGGCGCCAGATGTTGCCATTGCCGGGCGAGGTGAGGCTGACGGCCTGCGGATAGGCCGAGCTGTAGTTTAGATCGTAGGAGGCGCCAAACTTCTTGTAGGCATATTGGAGCGCGAAGTTGGCGAGCTTGGGCACGAAGTTGGCCACCTGGTTCGTGCTCAGTTCCGTGGCGCCGGTGTATTTGCCCTTGGCCTCGAGCCAGGTGTAGTTGGCGCGGACGGTGAGGCCCTTCAGCGCGCCGGGCAGGAAGGTGAGTCGCTGGCGGTAGTCGAGCTCGATGCCCTTGACCGTGGCGCTGCCAATGTTCGCGGGCCGGAAGATTGTGTAGCCGCCGTAGAGGCCGTCGAAGCCGTTGTCGGGCGTGTTCGGCACGGTGAGCCCGGAGTTCACGCTGCCGCCGATCAGGTCGCTGATGTCTTTCTGGTAGGCGGCAAGGGTGAGCGCGCCGCTGTTCTGGAAGTAATACTCGAGCTTGAAGTCGAGATTCTCGGCCAACTGCGGGCGGATCTCGGGATTGCCGATGGTGACGGTCTGCGCCGTGTCGTTGGCGGTGACGCCGGGTATGAGCTGCTGATAGGTCGGGCGGCCGT
>DAORVZ010000322.1:0-3413 GCA_035434005.1 Lacunisphaera sp. | reverse complement strand
CCAACTCGGCCGAGTTGACCACCTTCCTCGCCGAGCAGCGCCACCCCGCGAAAGCCGTAGCACCCTTCGCCCCCGATCAGCCGCCGGCCGACCTGCCCTGGCTCGGCAATTACGCCGACCAGATCGCCCGCCTCAGCGCCCAGCGCCACTTCTCCGACCCGCTGCCCACCACTGACAGCTTCGCAATCCTCCTGTGGAACGAGAGCCTCCCGGCCTACAAGCCGCTCTTCACCGAGGTCCGCGATCGCGTGCTGGCCGACTACAAGGAGACCGAGAAACGCCAACTCTTCATCGCCCGCGGTCAGGCCCTCCGCGCCCAGCTCCAGGCCGCCGGCACCAACTTCGCGACCGTCGCCGCCGCCGAGAAACTCGACGTAAAGACCTTCGCCAACTTCACCTTCCGGCAGCCTCCCCAGGACATCCCCTACGCCGCTTTCACCGCCCTACAGAACCTCGAAGCCGGCCAGGTCGCGGAGATGATCGCCGAGGCGGCGAAGGGCTACCTCGTCTACGCCCAGGAAAGGAAGCTGCCCGACCTCACGCCCGCCAACCCGCACTATGCCGAACTCCAACAGCAGATGATGCTGCGCACCTCGGCCAACAGCAGCAGCGCCTATCTGGCGGAACTCGTGGAACACGAGCTCAAGAAGACCGAGCCCGTGACGCCCTGAGGCTGTCGCTCGTGCCGTTCATCCAGTCATAATACCGCCCGCCCATTCCACTCGTGCCACCGCCCCGGCGGTGGCATTTTCTTTCCTGAAACCACCGGGGTGGGCCCGTCGTCACAAAAAGCTTAAACTTTTGCGCGAATTCGCGTGTTCTACCGACGTCCCCGCCCACCACTTCTCATGATCATGACTCTCCGCCGTTTCACCAGCGCCCTGCTGGCCGCTACCCTCGCCTACTCGACAGCGCTCGCCCAAGCCACCACCCCGGCTCCCGCTCCCGCCGGCCCCGAGCTCACCCTCGAGCAATGCATCGCGCGCGCCCTGGCGCGCAACTTCACCCTCGAGATCGGCCGCTACGCACCGGCGATCGCCAAGGACAGCATCGAGATCGCCCAAGCCGGCTACCAGCCCCAGCTCTCCATCACCGGGGCCACCGGTGAGAACAGCAGCCCGGGCTTCGACAGCCGCTCTTCTAACCTGCGGGTCGGCATCACCCAAGAACTCTACACCGGCACCACCCTCAGCGCCAGCAGCCGGCTCGACCGCAGCTCTTCCGACCCTTTCACCGTGGGCGCACTCAACCCCGCCTACGACGCCGACCTGACTCTCTCCGCCCGTCAGTCCCTCCTCCGCGGCTTCGGCACCGCCATCAACCGAGCCAACCTCGACCGCGCCAAAATCGGCCTCGACCGCGCCAACCTCGACCTCAAGGCCACCGCCCTCGACGTCATCCAGGACACCGAGAACGCCTACTACAACCTCGCCTTCGCCCGCGAACAGCTCGCCGTCCGCAATTTCTCCTACGCCCTCGCCCAGCGTCTCTTTGACGAGGCCAAGATCCGCCGCGATACCGGCGTCGCCACCAACCTCGACGTCCTGCAGGCCGAAGTCGGTGTGGCCAACGCCCGCCGCAACGCCCTCCTCGCCGAGCAATCCGCGAAGGACCGGCAGGACGCCCTCCTCGGCCTCCTTGGCCAGTTCCAACCCGACGAAACCCTCGGCTCGGTCCGCTTCGCCGATGTCACCGAAGCCACGCCCGTCTTCGCCTCCTCCTACCAGATGGCGAAGCAGCACCAGCCCGATTATCTCTCCTCGGCCGCCGCCATCGAGCAGCTCAAGCTCGACCTCAAGACGGCCAAGGATGACTCCCGCCCCGACCTCACCGTCGGCGCCGCCCTCGGCCTCAGCGGCACCAATGGCAGCGGCCAGGATGCCTTTGGCGACGCGCTCGACCGGCAGAGAAACTCTTGGCAGGTGGACTTCGCCTTCAATTATCCCTGGGGTCAGACTTCCGGTAAGGCTCGCTACCGCCAAAGCCTCGCCGGCCTCAGCCGCGAGCAGGTCCGCCTGAAACAGCTCGAGCAGAATATCGAACTGCAGGTCCGCAGTGCCGTCCGCTCCGTCGAGACCAACCTCGAGAGCGTCAAGATCGCCATCCTCGCCGCCCGCCTTAGCGAGCAACAATACGAGCTTGAGAAGGCCAAGTTCGATGCCGGCCAGTCCACCAGCCGTCGCGTGCTCGAGGCGCAGGATGATTTGGAGTCCGCCCGGGTCAGCGAACTTCAGGCCAAGGTCAGCCTCCACACCGCCATCAGCGGCCTGCACCGCATTGAAGGCAGCTCCCTCCAGCGCTACTCGGTGAACCTGCCCTGAGCGGGATAAATATCCCGGAGCGAACTTCGGGGGCATTTGATCGGACTACTCGCGGGCGGGGTCGCCCGCGCCCATTCATCCCTTCGGGCTACGATATTACCCTTGTCGCCCGGTGGCGACCGGGGTTCTCCTTTGGACACCCCGCGGCCATGCAGTTCCAGACCATCATCGAACCGTTTCGCATCAAGACGGTCGAGCCCATCCGCTTCACCACCCGCGAGCAGCGCGCCGCCGCGCTGGCCGCCGCCCACCACAATCTCTTTCTCCTCAAGGCGGAGGACGTCATCATCGACCTGCTGACCGACTCCGGCACCGGCGCCATGTCCGCCGCCCAGTGGTCCGGCATGATGTCCGGCGATGAATCCTACGCCGGGGCCCGCTCATTCTTCCGCTTCGAGGCTGCCGTGCGCGAGGTCACCGGTTATCGCCACATCATCCCCACGCACCAGGGCCGCGCGGCCGAGCGCATCCTGTTCTCCACCGCGTGCCGCGCCGGCGACATCGTGCCGAACAACACGCATTTCGACACCACCCGCGCCAACCTCGAGGCCGTCGGCGCCACGGCGCTGGATCTGCGCTGCGCCGAGGCCACACAGCCGGCCCTCGCGGCCCCCTTCAAGGGCAACATCGACCTCGTCGCGCTCGAACGCTGCCTGACGGAGAACAGAGGCCGCGTCCCGTTCGTGATGATCACCATCACGAACAACTCCGGCGGCGGCCAACCGGTCAGCCTCGCCAACATCCACGCCGCCTCGGCCCTGTGCAAGGCGCACGCCGTCCCGCTCATCCTCGACGCCTGCCGCTTCGCCGAAAACGCCTGGTTCATCAAACAGCGCGAGCCCGGCCAGGCCAACCGCACCCCCGCCGCCATCGCCCGGGAGGTGTTCGAACTCGCAGACGGCTGCACCATGTCGGCCAAGAAGGACGGCCTCGTAAACATCGGCGGCTTCCTCGCGCTCAACAACGACGCGCTCGCCGCCAAGTGCCGCAACAATCTCATCCTCACCGAAGGCTTCCCCACCTACGGCGGCCTCGCCGGCTACGATCTGGAGGCGCTCGCCGTCGGCATCAAGGAGGTGTTGGACGAGGACT
>DAORVZ010000321.1:0-3417 GCA_035434005.1 Lacunisphaera sp. | reverse complement strand
TTGTGGTGCGATTTCGTGTGTCCGTGGTCTTTCAGGGACTTCTTGGAAGTGGCGGCGTGCTTGGATTTGCTCGGCATAACGTAAGTAAGGTATCCCGTGGTGAGTTACGATGAAACAGCGGTGAGGGTGGCGGCGTTACGAACCCAGCGAAAGCTTCGGCGGATTTTGAAGCTGTCGGGTGATTTCGGCGCGCTGTTTCAAGAGGGAAAGTAGGTCAGAATCAACATCCGTGCCTTTGGAGGCTATTTCAAGTTCAATTTGCCTCAGCCGGGGCTCGAGAAAACGGCGCTGCAAGGAGCGCAGTCCCTCGTTGGCGACCTTGACCAAATCGTCGTCCGCGGCGGCCTCGAAAAGCAGGGAAGCGACCATGGTCTTTTCCTCCTCTGTCTCAATGAGTTGGTCTAGGTTGTCGCGGCCGGTCCAGCCGTTGTGGGCGACCTCCGCGAGGATGCGGTCGAGCAAGCAGACGGCGGTGTGCGAGGTGTCGATCCACTCGTGCGGCAGCTGAGTGGCCAGCGCGTGCAGCAGCGACTCGTGGTGCAGGCACAGAAAAAGCAAATGGGCTTCGGTTGCCTTACCGCGGGCATCCGTGGCGGGGTTTGCAGCGGGCGGCGGCGCGGTATTCGGGCTGGCGAAACGTGAGCCGCTTTGCCGCGCTTGGAAGGCCCGGAGGTCGCGCTCCAGCGCGCCCGGCGCCACGCGCAGGAAGCCCGCAATCTCGCTGAGGAACGAGGTGCGCGTCACGTCCGAGTCGGTCTGCACGATGATCGCGAAGAGCTCGGAGGCGGCTCGTGATTTTTGCTCGGCCGAAGCCGTGGCCGCACCCGGCAGCAGTGAGCGGCATGCAAAATCCATCGCGGACAAGGAACCGCGCTTCACCTCATCGTAGGCCGCCAATCCCTTCTCAAGGAACAGCAGATCCGGATCGAGCTTCTCGGCGCCAGCGAGCATGAGGAAGCGCACCTCGAGTCCGGCCTTCAGCGCCATCGGCAGGAAACGCAGCGCGGCCTTCTGGCCGGCGCTGTCGCTGTCGAAGAAACACTCGACCTGCGGGTGGTAGCGGCGCAGCAGCGCGAGCTGGCCCTCGGTGATCGACGTGCCTTGCGGCGCGATGGCGGTCTTCAGGCCGACGCTCCAGCAACGCAGCGCGTCGAGCTGGCCCTCGACGAGGACAAAGGGGTGGCCTTCGCCGGCATGGGCGCGCGCGCGATCCAGGTTAAAGAGCAGGTTGCTCTTCGTGAAGATCGGGGTCTCGGGCGAGTTGACGTATTTCGCCTCGCGCGCCGGGTCGTCGGCCGGCGTCAGCTCGAGCTGGCGCGCCGTGAACGCCGCCACGCGGCCCTGGTGGTCGCGGATGGGGATCATGAGCCGGCCGCGAAAGCGCGGGCGCATCGTGCCGAGGGTGGGGATGGCTCCGTCGCGCATGAAGAACAGCCCGCACTGGCGCAGCGCGTCCTCGGTGAACTTCAGCTTGAGCAGCGCGGCGGCGAGGCCGGAGTCCTCCGGCGGGGCGAAGCCGATCTTGAACTCGTCGGCCAGCTCCGGGGTGAATTTCCGGTTCTTCACCCAGTAGTCGCGGATGAAGTCGCCGTGCGGTGTCGGCGCGAGAAAGGCCTGCCGGTAGTAATCGGCCGCGAGGTCGTGGATGTCGAAGATCTCCTGGCGCAGCGAGCGCGTCTCCTTCGACGGGCCGCCGGAACCCTCCTCGTATTCGAGCGTGATGCCGGAGCGTTGGGCGATGGCCTCGACTGCCTCGGTGAACTGTAGGCCCTCGGTCTCCATGACGAAGTTGATGACGTCACCCGCCTTGCCGCAGCCGAAGCACTTGTAGAATCCCTTGTCGGCTGAGACGTTGAACGACGGCGTCTTCTCCGAATGGAAGGGGCACAGGCCCTTGAAGCGCCCGCCGCCCGCCTTCTTGAGGGCCACCACCCGCACCACGACATCGTGGATGTTCACGCGGTTTTTCAGGTCGCGCAGGCTGTTGGCTTTGATGACGGGCACGGTAGGGAAAGTCATCGCGAGGTCCGGACAACGGGCCGTGGCGATCCAGCTAGCTGGATTGCTTCGTCGCTCTGCTCCTCGCAATGACAAATTGCGCGGGAAGATTAAACTTTTAACCGGAATTGGGGTCTGTCACTTTGCGCGGCCTCCCCCGGATATTCCGCGAACTACCTCTCATGCGTTCCTTCCTGCAGAAAACCATCCCGCTCATCGTTCTGGTGTCCCTGGCCTGTGTCGCGGCCCGCGCCGCCCAAATGACCACGCCCGCCGCGCCGGTCTGGGAACACAAGTTGAGCGATTTCAGCGACGCCGACTACCGCTACGCCGTCGAGCAGACGCTACAGAACTACGAGAAAACGACCGGTCGCCAGCTCGTGCCCGGGGCGAAGAAAAAAGTCGGCCTCAAGATCTATGCCGACTCCGGTCCCGGCCTAGCCACGCCGTTCGGCCTCGTGCGCGCCCTCATCGCCTCGCTGGAGAAGCGCGGCTTTGAGAAGCAGAACATCTTCCTCGTCGGTCTGAATCCGCTGCGACTGCGCCTGACTGGCTACCTGCCATCGTTCGCGACCGGCATCCTGCCGTTCCCTGGGCACCCGGTCTATGTGCTGGAATCCGGCAAGTTCTATGATCCGGCCTGGTTTTACGACAGCCCGCTGCCGGCGCGTTTCGATCCCATCTCCAACGACCAGGCCGTGAAGAACGCCGCCGGCGGCAAGTCCACCACCACCACGGAGGAGGATCGCAAGAGTTTCCTCGCCACGCCGCTGTTCCTCGACGCGGATTTCTGGATCAACCTGCCGGTTTACACCGACCACCCCGTGCTCGGCATCAACGGCGCGTTGGTCAACGCCACGCTCTGGAACGCCTCGAACACCTTCCGCTTCTTCAAGAGTCCGGCCACCGCGCCGGCCGCCGTGGCCGAGATGGCCGCCATCCCCGAACTGCGCGAGAGCTGGGCTCTCAACCTCGCGAGCCTGCAGCTCTACCAGTTCATCGGGGGCCCGTATTTCAACTCCCTTTACACCGCCTCCGAACCACGCCTGCTGATGACGACCGATCCGGTGCTGCTCGATTCGCTCATGCTTGAGCGCATCAACGCCGTGCGGAAACGCAACGGCTTCGACCCGGTGACCGACGACGACGCGCGCATGCTGGACTTCGCGCAACAGCTCGGTGTCGGCTCCATCGACACCAAGCACGTGCAGTGGCACCGGGTGGACGAGGGGAGGTGAGGTAGAGCCGTCGTCGGCACGGCGCAGTTGGCGATTCCCACTTTGCCTGGCTCATGCGTTGAGGTCGCGTCGCCAAAACGCGCACCGAGTATGGTTTTTCCGCCATCCAGACCCCCGCCGATGTGATCGAGTTTGCCGAGCGCGCCCTGCGCGGCGAAGTAATCCTGCCCGATTGGCGCGA
>DAORVZ010000320.1:0-3418 GCA_035434005.1 Lacunisphaera sp. | reverse complement strand
TCACTTTCACCACCGAGCGCGGGCGCTATCGCGCCGCGAAGCTCCAGCAACGCCAAGCCGAGACCCAGTTGGAGCGCGTCGAGCAGGACATCGTCGTCCGCCTCGGCAACGCCGCCGGTCAGATCGAAACCGCCCAACAGCGGGTGCAGGCCACCCGCCGCGCCCGCGAGCTGGCGCAGTCCACCCTGGACTCCGAGGTGAAACGCCTCCGCGCCGGCGCCAGCACGACATTCTTTGTCTCCCAACAGCAGGAGATCCTCTCCAACGCCGAGGTCCGCGAGGCCGACGCCCACTCCGACTACGCCAAGTCCCTCGCCGAATACGACCGCCAGATGGGTGCCACCCTCGAGAAGCTCCGCATCACGGTCGAGCCGCCGAAGTAATCAATTGGTCAGTTACATCCCCGAGGGGGCGGCGTCCGCAAGGCGCTGCCCCCGCTTTTTCGCTCTGAAATTTCAGCACACAAAGCCGGCTTGCGATATGCTGAAATTCTCCGGAGCCTGACGTTCCATGCCGCGCATTCCTCTCGAAGACTATATCACCGACATCATCGGCAAGACCCAGCGGGGGCTCAAGCTGACCGACGAGGCCCTCGCCACGGCCGCCAGCATCCCCGTCGCCGACCTCCAGGCCGTGAAGGCGGGTGAAATCCGCGAGAACACCCTTCTCGCCCTCGCCCGCCCCCTCGGCCTTGAGCGCAACGCCCTCCTGGCCCTCGCCCGCCGCGAGTGGTATCCGGAGCAGCCGCTCTTCAAGCGCGGCTTCGCCATGTTCAACACGACCTTCGAGGACATGACTGTGAACAGCTACCTCGTCTGGGACGTGAAGACCAAACACGCCGCCGCCTTCGACACCGGCGCGAACTGCCAGGCCATGCTCGACACGATCAGCGCCGAGGGCCTGACCCTGCGGAGCATCTTCATCACACACACCCACGACGACCACATCGCCGATCTCGACCGCCTCGCCGCCACCGGCGCCGAGGTCTGGGCCAGCGAACTCGAGCCCGTCAGCCGCCCCGGCGCCAAGACCTTCCAGGAAAACGCCCACTTCCACCTCGGCGAGCTCTCCATCAAGACGCTCTTCACCTGGGGTCACTCGCCGGGCATGACAACCTTCTTCATCTCTGGCCTCTCCTGGCCGCTCGCCATCGTCGGCGACTCCATCTTCGCCGGCTCGATGGGCGGCAGCCCGACGCATTTCGAGATGCAGCTGCGCAACAACCAGCAGAAGATCCTCAAGCTCCCCGCCGACACCGTCCTCGCCTGCGGCCACGGCCCGCTGACCACCTTGAAGCAGGAAAAGCAACACAACCCCTTCTTCGCCCGCAAAGGCTGAACAATCCTTCCCGCGAATAACGCGGCTGAACGCAGATACCCAATCTACCCATTCGCTTGTTTGCCTTAATCCGCGTTGATCCGCGCTATCCGCGGAGAATTAGTCTTACCTCAATCACATGAATCCCACCATCGCCTTCGTTGGCACCGGCCGCATGGGCGGCAACATGGCCCGCCGTCTCAAGGACTGCGGCTACAACGTCACCGCCGTCTATGACGCCCACGCCCCCATCGCCGCCGAGTTGGCGAAGGAGATCGGCGCCGCGCATTGCCCGACTCTCGCCGCCGTCACGGCTGCGGCCGACCTCATCATCACCGTCGTCACGGACGACGCCGCCCAGCTCAAGGTGTTCGCCGAGACCGGCGACTCGCTGCTGGTTGGCGCGAAGGGCAAGACCTTCGTCAACTGCGCCACACTCACGCCGAAGGTCCACGCCGAGTGCGACCGCCGCGCCCGCGCCGCCGGCGCCTCCAGCCTCGAGGGCTGCATGGCCTCCAGTATCCCGCAGGCCCGCAACGGCACGCTCTATCTCATGTGCGGCGGCGAGCAGGCCACCTTCGAGCGCGTGAAGCCCGTCCTTGAGAAACTCAGCACCGCCCTCCGCTATATCGGACCCGCCGGCAGCGCCGCGCAGGTGAAGGTGCTCGTCAACATGGTGATGAACATCAACACCGCCGGTCTCGCCGAGGGCCTCGGCCTGGGCCAGGCGCTCGGCCTCGACCTCAACATGCTCCGCGAGGTCTTCCTCCAGACCGGCGCCAACTCGCAGGTCCTCAAGACCGACGGCGAGGACATGCAGAATCGCGCGCACGATTGTTATTTTTCCGGCGCCCACGCCGCCAAGGACTCCGGCATCGCCTACCAGCTCGGCCTCGATGTCGGCCTGAAGCTGCCGCTGGCGCAGGCCACCAAGGAGCAGTTCGACCGCATGCTCACGCTGGGCCTGGGTGGTCTCGACAAGTCCGGCGTCGCCGAGCTGACCTTCAAGGGCCGGCACGGGTGAACCCCCCACCCAATGCCAGACGAAAACTGGAGGCGCGGGGCGGAATCGAACCGCCGATAGAGCTTTTGCAGAGCTCGGCCTTACCACTTGGCTACCGCGCCGGACAGAAACGAGCGCGCAACTTGGGCCAGTTTTTCCGGTTCGGCAAGAACTGAAATTGAGCCCACTTAGCGCTAGACTCCCCCCCACCCTTTCCGGTTAATCGCGCATGGCTTGCACCGTCTTCACCATCGCCAACCAGAAGGGCGGCGTCGGCAAAACCACCACGGCCGTCAACCTGGCGGCCGCCCTCGCTGAGCGCAAGATCCACACCCTCGTCGTCGACCTCGACCCGCAGGCCAACGCCACCAGTGCCCTCGGTGTCGAGAAATTTGAGGGCAAGAGCCTTTACGGCCCGCTTCGCGGCGAAGGCAGCGCCTTTGAGATGCTCACGCCAACCCAGTGGCCGCACCTCGCGCTCATTCCCTCGGAAGTGGACTTGGCGGCCATCGAGATCGAGTTGGCCCAGCAGCCCAATTACCTCATGCGCCTCCGCTCCGTGCTGGAGCCCTTGCGCAACTCCGGCGGCTACCGCGCCATCATCATCGATTGTCCTCCGGCCCTCGGCATGCTCTCGATGAACTCGCTCGCCGCCGCCGACCACCTGCTTATTGCCCTCCAGTGCGAATACATGGCCCTCGAGGGCCTCGGCCAGATCCTCAAGGTAGTGGACCGCCTCAAGGGCGCCGGCGTCAACCCCACCCTCGATGTCGGCGGCATCATCATGACGATGTTCGACAGCCGGATCAACCTTGCCAAGCAGGTCGTCGAGGAGGTGCGCGCCCACTTGCCGGACAAAATATTCAGCACCCTCATCCCGCGCACCGTCCGCCTCAGCGAGGCCCCGAGCTTCGGCAAGCCCATCTTTGCCTACGACCCGCACGGCCCCGGTGCCACCGCCTATCGCGCCCTCGGCAAGGAGGTCGCCGAGCGTTTCACCCTGAAGGAGAATGGAACCTGACAGTAGCGAGCAGCGAGTAGCGGGTGGCGAGCATCAGGAAATTTGCCTTCCTCGTTCATCCAGCTACTCACTACCCG
>DAORVZ010000319.1:0-3427 GCA_035434005.1 Lacunisphaera sp. | reverse complement strand
GGGTGGTTTCCATTCGGGAGGGCCCGTCGACGCCTCCGGTGCGCGTCGGCACCGCTCTCGACAAGCTCACGCCGGCCGGGCGGGAGAAGGTGCGCCAGGAATACCTTGACCAGTTCATCAAGCGCCTGCCCTGAGGCGCGCCACCGTCCAGTGAGCGACCCGTCTCCCAGATTCTGGCATCGTGCCGACGTGCGCCTAGCGGCCTTCGGCCTCGCCGCCGCAGGGGCCGTGTATTTTGGGTTCATCGGTCTTGAGGTGGAGGCGGGAGGCATGATCGTGAAACGGTTCGGCTACTATTTCATCCTCGCCGCCTTTGCTCTCTGGCTCGGAGCACTGTGGAGCCTCTGGCGCGACCGCCAGCCCGGGAAGCTGCCGGACCGCCGCGAACTGTTGCTGGCCGGGGTGGTCATTGGCCTGTTGTCGCTGGTGGCGATCAATGCCGAGGCGTTCCGGAGCAAGATTCTCTACGACGAATTTGTGCTGCAGTCGACAGCCTACAACATGCACTATTTCCGCGACACGGCGACGATGGTGCGCGGCTACGATATCCTTGGGACGTTTATCTCGACGGACAACTACCTCGACAAGCGCCCGAATTTTTATCCGTTTCTCATCTCCCTCGTCCATGACCTGACCGGCTATCGTCCGGCCAACGCCTACTGGCTGAACGCCGGCCTGCTGCCTGTCGCGTTGGGCCTGGTGTATTATCTCGGTCGGCGGCTGAACGGGATGCGCGGAGGCCTGCTCGCGGTGCTGCTGCTCGGCTCGCTGCCGCTATTGGGGCAGAACGCGACCGGATCCAGCATGGAGCTTTTGAACGTGACCATGATCCTGGCCGTGGCGGGGTTGGGCGCTGCTTGGCTGCGCCGGCCCGACGGGGTTCGCCTGAGCGCGTTCGCGCTCGGGGGCGTTCTGCTGGCGCAGGCGCGCTACGAGTCGGCCATCTACGTCGCCCCGGTGGCGCTGCTCGTCCTGCTCGGCTGGTGGCGGGAGCGCCGCATCATCCTGCCCTGGCGCGTCGTGGCGGTGCCGTTGCTGCTGTTGCCCTACGCGCTCCAAAACAAGGTGCTGTCCCACACCAAATGGATGTGGGAACTCCGGGAGAATCAGGAGTCGCGCTTCAGTGTCGACTACCTGGCCGGTAATCTTGCGGGCGCGCGGGATTTCTTTTTCAACACCAACGCGCAGTTCGCCAATTCCTGGCCACTGGCCTGGTTAGGGCTGGCGGCGCTCGGCTATATCATCTGGCAGCTGGTCCGCTCCCGGCCCGCGCCCGCCGCTCCCGGGGCCGACCAGACGGTTCTGCTGCTTTTCGGTCTGGGGGCGATCACCAACACGGTGCTCATTCTCTTCTATTATTGGTCCAATTTCAGCGATCCGATCGCCGCGCGGTTTAGCCTGCCGTTTCACTTGGTCCTAGCTTTCGCCGTGGTCGCGGCGGCTGCGAGTCTGGATCGCCGATGGCCAGCCAGCCTGGTGCTGGCGGGAGCGATGGGGCTGTTTGCCTGCGGTGTCACCACGAGCCATTCGGCGCAGCACCTCTATTCCTACCTAGGGATTGATGAGGTGGAGTGGGAGAAGCGCTATGTCGCCGCCCTGCCGCCGGGGGAGCGGTTGGTCATCAGTAACAAGTCCACGCTGCCATGGCTGCTCGTGAAAACCCCCTCAATTCTTACTGGCCGTGCCTGGATAGTGCGCGACCGTTTGGAATATCAGCTCGGGCAGGGGACCTTCCGGGAAATTCTTGTGCTGCAATCCCTGCGGCCCACCAGTGCGGACGGCAATCACCAGCTCCTGCCGGAGGATCGAATGCCGCCAGGGTTTGACTTGGAATTGATGGCGGAGAAACGCTTCGGCACGAAGATCGCCCGGATCAGCCGCTTGGTGGCCGTCCACTCCTCTCCCGGGTCCGGGGCGGCCGCGGCACCGGCAATTCCATGATGACGGCCGGCGATTCCGGTCGAGCGGCCGCTTTTGTGCAAACGGCCTGGTTCCGCGCCGGCGGGGCACTCCTCTTGGTGACGGTGCCCGTCCTGCTGTGGAGCGTGCTGTGCACCGCCGCTTCGTCCGGCGAGACGGGAAACGTACCGTACCTGGCCCCGAGCTTTGCGCTCGCCCAGGGGCTGCCGGTCTATGCGTTGCGGGAATCCGGCCAGCAGCTGGGCTGGTTCTATGGGCCCGGGTTCGTGTTCTGGAATCTGCCGGCGACCCTCGCGGCCAATCCCACTCCGGCGCTTTTTGTGGCGGGAATCTGGAACGTTCTGACCTGGCTCGTGCCGGTGGCTGTGGTGTTGCGGGCGGCGGGTGTCGCCGCAGGTGGCTTGGCTTGGGTCGGGGCCGCGCTGGCAGGGGGACTTTTATTGGGAAATCTGGTCACCAACTACGGGTTTTATTTCATCCATGTAGATGCTCTCTGTGTCGGCGCAGGTCTGCTGGCCTGTGTCTTTTTGCATCGTGCTGTGCGGCCGGGACAAAGCCGCTGGCTGGCGGCGACCACGGCCATGTTGCTGCTGGCTGTCTGGACCAAGCAAGTCGCCGTGATGCTGGTGCCAGCCATGCTGGTGTGGTTGTGGCGTGCGGGGCACCGGTCGTTGATGCGCCGGCTGGTTTTTCAAGGGGTGGTGGGCGGTGCCGTCTCCGCGATCGGCATCTTTTATTATTTCGGGACGCAGGAGGTGATCTTTGACTTGGGGCTGGTCCACGCACGCAATCCGTGGCGGGGAGGGCCGGCGCTGATGTTCACCGAACTCGGACGCCTGCTGGGATCGGCCTGGGTCTGGCTCCCGCTGATTATTCTGGTCGGTTGGTTGCGTCACACAGGCAGCCGGAAATTGCCGGCGACAGCGGCATCCTTGGTGTCTCTGCTGGGCTGGTGCGCTCTGCTGCAGTTGCCCGCCGGGCTGTTGGCCCTGCTCAAAGCCGGGGGTGGCTTGAACTCGCTGCACACGGTTCATTATCTGTTGGTCGTGCTCCTGATCGTGTCGTTTAACGCCTTCGCTCAACCGGGTTCGGCCCGGATCGGGATCCTGTGGTTGGCGGCCTTGGCCGTGCCGTTAGGCAATGCCGCGGTATTCGCGGGCAACCCCGGTTCGCACTGGAAAATACCGCAAAGCCACGAGCGGTTGCTGGCTCTGGCGAGAGAGCAGCCCGGCCGTTATTATTTTCCGTGGAATCCGCTAGTAACTCTGATCGCCGAGCGCCGGATACAGCCGCTGGACGATGCGCTTTACTGCCTGTGGCTCGCGCGCCTTGAGCCGCCCCGGGAAAAAATCCGGGCGGCGGTCCCGCCCAGCCCAGTGATTCTCTACGAGGAACCGGCGCAGAGCCATTTTGCGCTGCGGTATTTTCCCGCCGCCAAAAGTCTTGGAGCCGGTCCCGACCGGCTGCAGGAGGGAACAAAGCCATAAGTGACGCCGGAGCCAAACCT
>DAORVZ010000318.1:0-3441 GCA_035434005.1 Lacunisphaera sp. | reverse complement strand
GCCGATCAAGGCGGAGTCCCAGCCCTTGACAGCAGGATGGATGAGATAGGTGCGCGCGCCGAAGACCAGGGGGATGATGGGGGCCTGTTCGAGCAGGATGACCTCGGCTTGCTGGAAGCACGCGAAGCGCGCCTGCGGGTCGGCGGTCTGAGCCGCCCGTGTCATCAGACGGTCGTAGGTCGCGTCGCCCCAACCGGTCCAGTTGGCACCGCCGTTGGTCACGAACAGTTCGAGGAAGGTCGCCGGATCGGGATAGTCGGCGACCCAGCCGTTGGCCCCGACCGTGTAATCCATGACGCGCTGGTTCTGGATGGCGGTCTTCAATTCCAAGAGGGCGATGGTGGCGTGGACGCCGAGCTCCTTGGCCCACATGGCCTGGACGGCCTCGATGATGCGCGGTTGCAGTTCGTCATTGCGGACCTGGATCTCAAAGGGCGGCAGGCCGCGGCCGCCGGGAAAACCCGCGTCGGCGAGCAACTGGCGCGCGGTGGCAAAATCATCGGGCACGGCGGCGGTGGAAACGTAGCCGGCCAATCCCGGTGGGACGAGTTGCCTGGCGGGCGCCCGCGAGGCGTGCAGGAGGTTGCGGGAAATGGAGTCGCGGTCGATGGCCAGCGCGAGGGCGCGTCGGAGCTTCGGGTTGTCGAAGGGCGGCTTGGTCGTGTTGAAGCGGATGAAGATGGTCTGGGCGAAGGGATCGATGCGGAGTTGGCCCGGGTCGCTGGCGCGGTAGGCGGGGATTTTGGAGAGGGGCAGGTTGTGGATGAGGTGGAGCTGGCCGGCGCGGAAGTTGCGTTCCTCCACGTCGGGATTCTCGATGGGGTAGAAGACGATGGCGTTGAGGCGGACGGTCGCGGCGTCCCAGTAGCGCGGGTTTTTCGCGGCCACGATACGGGAGTTGGCGGACCATTCAGTCAGCAGGAAGGGACCGTTGCCGACGAAGTTGGCGGGCGTGAGCCAGGGCGTGTCGCGGTGGTTGAGCCCGCCGAGGCGGGTGAGCACGCGGGGGTTGACCGGATACCAGGCGCAGTTGGCGATGAGCAGCGGCAGGTAGGGCGTGGGGTGCGCCAGCGTGATGACGATGGTGCGCACGTCGGGCGTCGCGAAACCGAGGGCGGCGGGATCGGTGACTTTGCCGCTGTTGAATGCCTCGGCGTTCTTCACCTGGAAAAGGAAATAAGCGTAGGGCGAGGCCAGTTCCGGCGAGAGGCAGCGCCGCCAGGACTGCACAAAATCATCGGCGGTGAGCGGGTCGCCATTTGACCAGGTCAGGCCGGGCCGGAGATGAAAGGTCCAGACTAGGCCGTCGGCCGAGGTTTCCCAGCGCTCGGCGGCGGCCGGCAGGGCGGCGGAGGTCCGCTCGTCAATGACGGTCAGGCCCTCGAACAGGGCGGCGATCAGCCGCGCGTCGGTGTAGGCATCCACGAGGTGGGGGTCGAGCGTGCCCGGCTCGGCCCCGTTGCCGACGTGGAGTGTGCCCGTGCGCCGACCGGCCTCGACCGGCGTCTCGCGGCGGCCGCAGGCGGCCGACAGAAGACAGAGGACAGAAGACAGAAGACAGACGACCGATGAAAAACGGCGGGGCATGGCGGGGAGTTAAGCCGGGAATTTACGTCGGGCAAGGCAGGTGCGCATAATTCTGTGTCCAAGCCCTAATAAAACCGCCCATGATGCGTCAGAGGAGCAAGGTCTCGTGAATATCGAACCCGAATCAACCCATGCCAGCCCCGATGCCAGCTCCTTCGTGCGAGCGGCGGTGGAACGCCATCAGGCGCCGCTGCTGCGCTACGCCACCCGCCTCCTCGGCGGGGATGGCGACCGGGCGCGCGACGTCGTGCAGGACACCTTCGTCAAGCTCATGGCCCAGCCGCCGGCCGAGGTGGACGGGCATGTCGCGGAATGGCTTTTCACCGTCTGCCGCAACCGCACGCTCGACGTGCTGCGCAAGGAGGGTCGCATGAAACGCTTCGAGGAAGGCCAGGCCGAGCGCCTGACCGCCGCCGAGCCCCGCCCCGGACGCGTGATGGAGCGCGCCGAACAATACGCCGCCGTGCTGAAACTCATCGGCCGGCTGCCTCACAACCAACAGGAGGTCGTCCGGCTGAAGTTCCAGAATGGATTCAGCTACCAGGAGATCAGCCGCATCACGTCGTTGTCGGTCGGCAACGTCGGCTTCATCCTGCACACCGCGCTGAAGGCGCTGCGGTCCGAGCTGGCCGCGCAACCCGAATAAGGAAAATACCCGATGAACCCGAACCAGATTTCTCCCGACGATCCCCGCCTGACCCTCTACGCCCTCGGCGAGATGGAGGCGCCGGAGCAGGCCAGTTTTGAGAAACTGCTGGCGCAGGACGCCGCCGCCCGGCAGGTGGTGGCGGAGATCCGCGCCATGGCCGGTATCGTCACCGCCGCCCTCGAACAGGAACCGGTAGAGGCGGCGGCCAAGCCGGCCGGCAAGATACTGCGCTTCCCGCAGGCCTATTTCATGATCAGTGGTCTGGCGGCGGCCTGCTTTGCCGTGGTTTTCGTGGTTTGGCAGAACCGGCAGCCCGCTTGGCAGGGCAAGCAGCTGATCGAGGTGCCGCTCTCGGCCGCCAACGAACTTGCCGAGAGCAAGGATGGGAGTGTGGCCGGAGCCCAACCGGCGGCCCCCACACCCGCCGTGACCATCGGTCGGGCCGAGACCAACGCCGCGCCTGTGCCGGTCGAGCAGGTTGTCGCCTTGGGCGCAGCCGCCATGGCCGAATCCCGGGCCAAGACCGCCGTGGAAGCAGCCAGCCTGTCCGCCCGCAACGCCGCGGATGAGCGGCAGTCGGGGGAACAGGTGCAAAAACTCCGTCTGGTCGCCCCGGCGGCGATGCCGGCGGGATCAATCGGCGGGCTCCACGCGCCGCGCGATTTCAACACCGAGGCCTACGCCTACCAGAAGGACAACGCTTACCTGCGGGTCGCCGACCAGCCGCTGTCCACCTTCTCCATCGACGTGGACACGGCCGCCTACGCGAACGTGCGGCGTTTTCTCAACCAGCGGCAGCGTCCGCCCGCCGATGCCGTGCGCATCGAGGAACTCGTGAACTATTTCCCCTATCACTATGCGCCGCCGGCGGGCAGCGCGCCCTTCGCCGCGAGCCTGGAAGTCGCCAGCGCGCCGTGGGCGCCCGAGCACCGCCTCGTCCGCATTGGCCTCAAGGGCCGCGAGATCACCGACGCCCAACGCCCGGCCGCCAACCTGGTCTTCCTCATTGATGTGTCCGGCTCCATGCGCGGCCCGACCCGACTGCCGCTCGTGAAGCAGGCGCTGCGGCTCCTCGTGAACAAGCTCCGGCCCGACGACCGGGTGGCGCTCGCCGTCTATGCCGGGGCCTCGGGCCTGGCACTGCCCTCGACCCGCGTGGCGCAAAAGGCCGAGATCCTAGATGCCCTCGACCGGCTGGACGCCGG
>DAORVZ010000317.1:0-3452 GCA_035434005.1 Lacunisphaera sp. | reverse complement strand
CGCGCAGCACGTCGCCGATGAGGGCCTCACCGCTGGCGAGCACGACGGAGACCGAGCCGGCGGTGTGGCCCGGCGTGGGCAGCACGCGGCCGCGCAGGCCGTAGGGCTCGAGCGCGATGCCTTCCTGGAAGACCAGGTCGGGCTCGAAGGCCGCGACCTGCTCGTCCACGAACGGCCGCAGGATGCGGCCGAGGGTGTCCTGCACGGCGATGACGCCGTTGCGGCCCGTGCGGGCGAGCGCGGCGTCGCCGGCGTGGATCGCGACTTGTGCGCCGCTGCGGCGCTTCAGCTCTGCGGCGCAGCCGGCGTGGTCGCTGTGGCCGTGCGTGAGGAGGATCAGGGCAAGGTCCTTGGGCGCGACCTTGTGCCGCTGGAGCGCGGCCAGGATGGTGCGTAGGTCGCCGGGCGCGCCGGTGTCGACCAGCACGGGCTTCTCACCGAGCAGCAGGTAGCAGTTGGAGATCGCGCCTTTGATTCTGATCAGCATGGCGGTATTTGGGGTAGGGCGGACCGGCCCGGTCCGCCATCTTTGGGCTCCCACACAAACTTCCAATCCTCCGGGCGTGCAACCAAGCTGGCGCGCACGGGATTCAACCGGATGTAATCGGCCTTCTGTTCCCAACTTTCCCCGGAACGGATGCGGTGATCAAAGAAGTCACGCTGCCAAGCCACCCCCGTCCTGCGGGCCAACAGGGATTTCCAGTCGGTGATGACCTTGGCCATGTCCTGTCCCAGAGGGAAGGCGACAAGCATGTGCAAGCGATCAAGCATGAGCAAAAGCAGGGTGACATGCCAGTCGGACCGGTGTTGCCGAAACTCCGCAGACTCGAATATCACATCGGCGGTTGTCGGTTCGCAAAGCTGGTTCCGGCCGCGCGGGGTGCAGCAGATTGGGACAAAAAAGAGCGAACCGAGATTTATCCACGGCGGCGGCACATGCGGCAGTTTCGCGCGATGTGGAAAATCTGCCGGTGCCGGATTCATGCAAGATGGCGGACCGGGCCGGTCCGCCCTACCTCCAGGACATTTTCAGAACTTCAGGTGCTTCACCGTCACGCCCTTGTTGATGAGCTGCTTCAGGGAATCGATGCCGATGCGCAGGTGCATCGAGACGTGTTTGTCGTCCACGTTCCTGTCGCTCTCGGCTGTCTTCACGCCCTCGGGCGTCATCGGTTCGTCGGAGACGAGGAGGAGCGTGCCGGTGGGGATCTCGTTGGCGAAACCGGTGGTGAAGATGGTGGCGGTCTCCATGTCGACGGCCATGGCGCGCACCTTTTTGAGGTATTTCTTGAAGTCAGTGTCGTGCTCCCAGACGCGGCGGTTGGTGGTGTAGACGGTGCCGGTCCAGTAGTCCTTCTTGTGGTCGCGGATGGTGGTGGAGATGGCCTTTTGCAGGGCGAAGGAGGGCAGGGCGGGCACTTCGGGCGGGAAATAGTCGTTGCTCGTGCCCTCGCCGCGGATGGCGGCAATGGGGAGGATGAGGCTGCCGATCTTGGCGCGGTGCTTGAGGCCGCCGCACTTGCCGAGGAAAAGCGCGGCCTCGGGCTTGATGGCGCTGAGCAGATCCATGATGGTCGCGGCGGTAGCGCTTCCCATGCCGAAATTGATGATGGTGATGCCTCCGGCCGTGGCGCTGGTCATCGGCTTGTTGCGGCCGTGGACCGGCACGCGGTTCCAGTGGGCGAACAGCTCGACGTAGCGGTCGAAGTTGGTGAGCAGGATGTAGCGGCCGAAGCTTTTCAGAGGCACGCCAGTGTAACGAGGCAGCCAGTTCTCAACGATTTTCTTCTTGGTTTCCATGTCAGGTGCTTTGCCGACAATAGATTAGCCCCGGCGCGGCTTTCTGCGAGGGAAATCTTACGGCGTTGCGCCCAGAGGGCGTTGAAGAAGGTAGGGCGCACCGGCCCCGTGCGCCGCTCCGCGAATGTATCCCACGGGTAAATCGCGGCGCACCTGGCCGGTCCGCCCTACCGCCGAGACATTGCAGCCTTTCAGGGCGCGCGACGGCGGGGCGGGACGTAGCCCAGATCGGTGGCCTTGATCGTGTGCGTGAAGCGGGTGGCGCCCTGCTTGTCGGTGCAGGTGAGCGTGAGCGCCCGGTCGGCACCCTGGCCGGTGACGGCCACGGTCACGAAGTTCTGGTCGCCGACCAGCGTGCCCGGGATGACGTAGGGATCCTTGGCTTTGTCGCTTTTCTCGACCGCCCAGGAACTGCTGGAGAGCGGGGAGGAGGTGATCTCATAGACCCACGGACCGTCGGTCGAGAGCTGGCGGCGGTAGAGGGCGGAGTGGTGGACGTCGCCGGTGAGGAAGACGACGCCGGTGATCTGGTTCTCGCGGATGAAATCCATCAGCTCTTCGCGCTCGCGGCGGTAGAGCTCGTGCGGTTCGCCGCGCGGCTCGGTCTGCAGCATCTGGTTGCCGGTGGCGATGAACTTGAAGGTGTAGTGCCGCAGCGCCTTGGCTTGCAGGAGCGACTGTTTCAGCCACTCGAGCTGGCGGCGACCCCACTGGGATTTCTCCGGGTGTTTGTCCTGGTCGAGGTCGGCGGCGTCGCGGTGATAGTGGTTGTCCATCAGGAAAAACGCGGCGTCCCCCCAGTAGAACTTGGAGTAGACGCCGGGGTTCTCCGGCTCGCCGTAGCTGTGGTTGCCCCAGTAGGCTTGGAAAATCTTCAGCGCCTCGGCCTTGTATTCGTAGGACCAGTTGGAGTCGTTCGGGCCGAAGTCGTGGTCGTCCCACACGGCGTAGTGGTGCATGGCTCCGAGGAGCTTCTGCATCTCGGGGATGGCGCGGTCGTGCGACGGGCGATACCAGAGGCCGCTGACCGAGTCGAAATCGGCCTCGCGCCAATACCAGTTGTCGCCGAGCCAGACCATGAAGTCGGCGCCACTGTCGCCCATGAGCTTGAAGGTCTCGACGGTGCGGCCGTAGGGCTCGCCCGGGCGGTCGTAGACGGGCTCGTTGATGTAGGCGCAGGAACCGGTGATGAACTTGAAATCCGGCGCTGGGGTGCGCCATTCCCACAGCGCCTGGGTGCGGAACTTCGCCGGGGCAGCGGTCTTTTGCGCCACGCCGTCGATGCTCAGCGTGTAGTCATAGGTGGCGCCCATTTCCAGCAGGCCGGGCCGGAACGAAGAGATCTGGCCGCCGGCCGGCGTGGCCGTGAGGTTGGTGTGCGCGAGGGTCTTTTTCGTCTCGGGCCGGCCGGCGAGCCAGTATTCGAGCGTGACCTTTTGGGCGTCCTTCGTCTCGACCCAGAGGAACACCTCGCGGTGCGCCTGGTAGCCGAGCATGGGGCCGGAGACGAGGGTGCCGGCGTAGCCCGAGGACAGAAGACAGAGGACCGCGAACAGAAGGGGACGGAGCTTCATCCTTCCAACCAAACAAACTTTTCCGGCGGCGCAACGCCGCAGACGTCACGAAACGGTCACGGAGGCCAGAGTGAGTTG
>DAORVZ010000316.1:0-3460 GCA_035434005.1 Lacunisphaera sp. | reverse complement strand
CCTCCGTGATGCCGGTCGGGAAGATCGCTTCGTCCGGATCGATCTTGCCCAAGTCCTCGACGCCGCGCTCCGGGTGCGCCGGATCGAAGCGGTGCAAATGCGCGTCCCACGCCGAGCCGATATACAGGATGCCCGTGCGCAGGCTGCGGAACGCCGCCGTCGGAAACGTGGACGCCGCGCGGTCATTCACCGCATACTGCGTGCAATGCCCCGTGGCAAAATCCACCTCCGCCACAAACAGCCCGCCGTTGTTCTGTCCGAAGGAAACCAGCAGGGACGGTTTGCCCTCCGCCGTGGCGCCCGCGTGCAGCCGCCCCCAGTTGACGCCGCGCACCGGGATGCCCAAGTCGCGCACCGTCGCCGGCTCCGCCGCCAACAGCCCGACCCAGCAGAGGAGAAAAAGTCCGGCGCGCATGACAGACAGAATGAGCATCCCAGCATTGCCGCAACCGGTTTCCCCGCTCTACTGGAGGTTCACTCGCACTGAATTTTCATTTTACCTCCTCATGCCTGCTCAACCTCTCGCCCTCCAAGGCGGCCCCAAAACCGTCACCGCCACGCTGCCGGAACACCATCGCTGGGGCCGCGAAGAACTCGCCCGCCTCACCGCCATGGTGGACCAGCCCTCGCTGTTCTACTCCAAGGGCCCGCAATGCGGCGCCCTGCTCGAGGAATTCCGGAAGACCTATCCCCTGCGCTGGGCCTTCCCCACCTCCTCGGGCACGGCCGCCCTGCACGTCGCCGTCGCCGCCCTCCAGCTCCCGCCCGGCTCTGAGATCATCACCTCCCCCATCACCGACATGGGCTCGGTCATCGGCATCCTCTACCAGCAGCTCGTCCCCACCTTTGCCGACATTGATCCGCACACCTACAACCTCGATCCCGCCGCCGTCCGCCGCGCCATCACGCCGAAGACCCGGGCCATCATGGCCGTCCATCTCGCCGGCGCCCCGAGCGACAATGCCGCCCTCGCCGCCCTCGCCCGCGAGCACAACCTGATCCTCATCGAGGACTGCGCTCAGTCCTGGGGCGCGCAATTCCGCGGGCAACCCGTCGGCCTCACCGGCCATATCGCCTGCTATTCCTTCAACGAGTTCAAGCACGTCAGTTGCGGCGACGGCGGCATCGTCGCCACCAACGACGAGCGCTTCGGCCCCACGCTCGCGAAATGGGGCGACAAATTCTATGACCGCAACCCCACGGCCGACGCGCGCAATCCCGCGACCCTCGCCCCGAACTACCGCATGAGCGAGCCCCAGGCCGCCGTCGCGGCCGCCCAGTTGGGCAAGCTGCCCGCCATCGTCGCCGCCCACATCCGAGTCGGCTCCCGTCTGCTGGCGCGGCTGCGAGCGGCCTCCCTGCCGGGCGTGGCGCTGCCGGTCATCGACCCGCGCGACACCCATACCTTCTGGTTCTGCCTGCTCCGGCTCGTGCCCGCCGCCTTCCGCGCCTCGCGCGACGAGATCTGCGCCGCGCTCGTGGCCGAGGGCGCCACCGCCTCCCCGGGCTACATCCCGCAGCCGGTCTACCGCTACCCCGTTTTCCGGAACCACAACTTCTTCGCCGGCAGCTGGCCCGTGCGCGAGGCCGGCCTCACCACGGTGGATTACCGCCAGGTCTCCTGCCCCGTGGCCGAAGCCATCCTCGCCGACAGCATCTCCCTGCGCATCCATCCCGCCATGACCGACGAACACGTGGACCAGACGGCCGACGCCTTCGCCAAGGTTGTGCGCCACTACGCGGCCTGATCAGCCCAGCAGCCGCGCCCCGGTCTCCGCGTCGAAGACCGTGGTGCTGCGGGGGGGCAGCTCCGCGCGGACAACGGCACCCGTGGGCAGCCGCAGCTCGCGCGCACCGCCGGCGACCGTGTGCACCACCAGCAGCCCGTCGCCGAGCAGCGTGGTCTCATCGTGGTCATTGACCACGAGGCAGCCGGCCCGGCGCCCCAGGGCCCGCCAGAAGGCCGGCCGGTTCGGCGGCAGGCCAAAGGCCCACCACGTGGCCGCAGGCTCCGCGCGGCAGACCGCGCTCGGCTCGCCATCCGCCCAACGCCCCACCACCTGCCCCGCCCCCGCGGCAAAGGCCGGCACGGTGAACGGACCGGGCAACGCTTGCTTCTCCTCGACCCCGTCGAGACTCAGCGTGTGTTCCGGTGCCGCCAGCTCATGGGCGCGAACCGGCAGCCCACTCCAGGCGCCGGCCACCTGCGGCCCCATCATCTGGCCATCGCTCCACCCGCAATAACCCAACAGCACGAGATGCCGGCCCGCTGCGGCCACCTTTTCCCGGAGCAGTTGCCGCTGCGCGGCATCCAGCACCGGCGCCATGGCCAGCACCACCATCCGGTAGGGCGAAAGATCGAGCTCGGACAATTCCGACAGCAGCGCGTCATCGTGAATGAGACCCGATTGATACAAGGCCTCGGCCACTCCATCCACCAGCCGGGGGGAAACCGGATCGGTTTCCGAGACGGGCATGACGCCGAAGACCAGTTTTTTCGGATCATGGGGATTAGCCGCCAGATGGGCGAAGGCCCAGGGATCGTGCAGCACCAGGACATCGGCCGCCCGCCGGTAGGGGCGCTCCTGGCGCGACGCGATCAGGGCCTGCAGGCGGCCGATCTCCGCCTGCAGTTGCGGCTGGTCCCACCAACCCATCAGGCCGACATGCGCGAATGACGGGGTGCCCGCCAGCGGGCCGAAATCGAAGCACCAGGCCCCGCCGCCACGGGTCGCCGGTTGGAGCAGGTTGCGCCGCAGCACGGCGATATCGTCGGGTATCGTGCTGGTGAACGACCGATCCCACGGGCACCCGCTCACCGAGGTGGCGCGGTCCATCTCGTCGAGCCACAGCTTGCCCGCCCGCCGGACGGCGTCCACCAGGCTCTTCGAATGCCCGGTGCCGCCCAACGGCATCGCGGTGGGCGTGTAAGTCGGCGAGGCACAGAGGCAATCCACGTGTGGCGAGGCCAGCACCCGCGCGAGTGCCAGATGCCCGCCCGCCGCCTGCCGGCCAAACATGCAATAATAGTAGCCAAAGAAGGTGGCCGTGACCACCGGACGGCCCCACGCCTCGCGCACGGTCTGCGCCATCATGATAATCGCATCGGCAAGGCCCTCGTGCAGGAAGGTGTAATAGTCCACCACGGCCCGCTGCCGCCGAGGATCCCGCAGCCCGGCGATATCCGCGCGGGTCCGCGCCCCGGCATCCGGGCAAGCCACCTCCACCCAGCGCAATCCCGGCCGATCCCAGGCCGTCGCGAGGGCCGCCTCTTCGCCGTAGCGCCCCTGCAGCCACCGACGGAAGGCCACCGTGGCCGCCGGGCCCGTGTCCGGTTCGTGGCTGAAAAAGCCGAACTGGTGCCATTCGCCATACACGCCATAGGCCACCTGGATCGCAAAGACCGCCGCGCCTTCCCGCGTGCCCGCCAACTCCGCGCAAAACGTCCGGAGATGACCCC
>DAORVZ010000315.1:0-3460 GCA_035434005.1 Lacunisphaera sp. | reverse complement strand
TACTCTCTACCCGCTACTCGCTACTCTCTACTGCCTCTCCTCCCCCATGCTCCCCGACCTCCGATTCGCCCTGCGCCTGCTCGTCAAAAGCCCCGGCTTCACCGTGGCGGCCGTCGGTGCGCTGGGTTTCGGCATCGGGCTCTCGACCGCCGTCTTCAACGCCTTCAGCGCGATGCTGCTGCGGCCGTTCCCCTACATCGTGGACGAGCACAGCCTGGTCTTCCTCAACTCCCAGCGCGTTGGCCATCCCGACTCCTTCTACGAGCTGTCGCTGCCCGACTTCCTCGACCTCCGCCAGGAATCCAAGACGCTCGAGGGCTTCACCACCACGGTGAACCGCACGATGATTTTCACCGACGGCAAGAATCCGCCCCTCCGCGCGCTCGGGGCCGACGTCTCCTTCGAGGGTTTCGCCATGCTCGGGGCCAAGCCCATCCGCGGCCGGCTCTTCGACGCGGCCGACGCCAAACCCGGCGCCCCGCTCACCGCGATCCTCGGCTACGGCCTCTGGCACCGGCTCTACGGCGGGCGCGACGACGCCGTCGGCCGCACCGTCCCGATCAACGGCAAGCCCCACACCATCGTCGGCGTGATGCCCAAGGGTTTCGCGTTTCCCGACAACCATGACCTGTGGACGCCGCTGATCGCCGCGCCCAAGGAGGGTGAACGCGGCTCGCACAGCTACCCCGGCTGGGCGCGCCTCCGGCCCGGCGTGTCCCTCGATGAGGCCCGCGCCGAGATCGCCACCCTCGCCGCCCGCCTCGCCCGGAACTGTCCGGCCACCAATGACGGCAAGACCCTCGTCCTCCGTCCCGCCCGCGAGGAGGCGACCCATGGAAGCGCCCTGCTCATGCAACTGATGCTGGGCGCCGCCCTCACCGTGCTGCTCATTGCCTGTGCCAACGTCGCCAATCTCCTGCTCGCCCGCGCTGCCGCCCGCACCCACGAGATCGCCATCCGCGTCGCGGTGGGCGCCGCCCGCTGGCAGATTGTCCGCCAGATCATGGTCGAGAGCCTCGTCCTCGGCATCGGCGGCGGCGCCCTCGGCCTGCTCTTCGCCGCCTGGGCTGAGAGCCTGCTCTTCGCCGCCGTGCCGCCCGAAGAAATCCCGTTCTGGATGACCTTCGGTTTTGATTGGCGCGTGTTTGGGTTCGCGGCGGCGGCCGCGCTCCTTTCCCCGCTCATCTTCGGCTTCATCCCCGCGCTCCAGGTCTCCCGCAGCGCAGCGACCGCCCTGCGCGAGGGCAGCCGCACCACCACCGCGAGCCGGCGCACCCTGGTCCTGCGCCACGCCCTCGTCGTGGCCCAGGTCGCCCTCTCCGCCGTGCTCCTCATCACCGCCGGTCTCTTCATCCGCAGCTTCCTGAAACTCGCCGCCACCCCGCCGGGTTATGATCGCGCCGGCGTCATCACCTTCCGCGTCGGCCTGCCGCCCTCCCAATACACGGACAAGGATCAGATCCGCCGCTTCTTCGAGCGGCTCGAGCCCGCACTCGCCGCCCTGCCGGGCGTCCAGTCCGCAGGCTCGTCCTCGATGCTCCCGGGCAATGGCGACAACCGCAACGTCTTCGTGATCGAGGGGCAACCCGAGCCGGCCACCATGCAGGCGGCCGCCATGGCCACCACCCGCACGGTCTCCGCCGGCTACCTCGCCGCCATGCGCATCCCGCTCGTCCGCGGCCGCACCTTCGGCCCGGATGACACCCGCGACAAACCCCTCGTCGCACTCGTGGACCAGCAGTTCGCCGACCGCTGGTTCCCCGGCGCCAATCCGATCGGCCAGCGCATTTCCCTGGGCCTTGCTGATGCCCACGACCAGGAGCCCCGCAAATGGGCCGTGGTCATTGGCCTCGTCGGCAACGTCCCCCAACACCTCGACCGGCCCTACGAATGGGGCGGCCTCTACTTCGCCTCCAGCCAGTTCGACGAGAATTTCGTCAACTACGCCCTGCGGGTCACGGGCGACCCTGCGACCTATGGCAAGGCCATCACGCAGGCGGTTCTCTCGGTCCAGTCCGACATCCCGATCTACAACCTCCACACCATGGAGTATCTGCACGCCGCCGCCTACTGGGAACAGCGTTTCTTCAGCCAGATATTCAGCGCCTTCGGACTCGGGGCCCTCTTCCTCGCGGCCCTCGGCGTCTATGGCGTCATGTCCTACGCCGTCGTCCAGCGCACTGCGGAGATTGGTGTGCGCATGGCGCTCGGCGCCAGCGAACGCGAGATCCTGCGGCTCGTCGCCCGGCAGGGCACGAGGCTCATCATCCTCGGTCTGATGCTCGGCCTCGTGAGCGCCCTTGGCGTCACCCGTCTGCTGGCCGGTCTGCTATACCGGGTCAGCCCGAGCGATCCGCCCACCTATTTCGCCCTCACTCTGGTGCTGGCCGCCACCGGCCTCGCGGCCTGCGTGCTCCCCGTCCGCCGCGCCACCCGCATCGACCCAATGACGGCGATCCGCGCGGAGTGAGTTTTAAGAGCGCAAGGTTCAAACTGTAACCCAGACCCTGGACCTCGCCCCCTAAAACTTACAGCTTACACCTTATGCCTTCCTCCTCATGACCAGCCTCCACGTCGCCTTCCGCTCCCTCTGCAAAGCCCCGGGTTTCGCGCTCATCGCGGTCCTGACGCTCGCCCTCGGCATCGGGGCCAACACCGCCATCTTCAGCGCCGTTTATTCGCTGCTGCTCCGCCCGCTGCCCTTCGCCGGATCCGATCGCCTCGTCTCCGTGCGCACGATGGTCAAGCGCGACACCTGGGAGCGCCGCTCGTCCTCGCTGCCCGATTTCCGCGACTACCGCGCGCAGGCCACCGGCAGCTTCGACGCCTTTGTCGCCTTCGATGACGGCGGCAGCTACAACCTCACCGGCGGCAGCGAGGCCATCCGCGTTGCCGCCGGGCTCGTGTCGCACGGTTACTTCGCCGTGCTCGGCGCCCAGCCGGCGCTGGGGCGCGCCTTCACCGCCGAGGAGGATTCCGTGCCCGACAAGCACTTCGTCGCGATTCTCAGCGATGGCCTGTGGCGCTCCCGCTTCGGCGCCGATCCGCAAATCCTCGGCCGCACCATCCAGCTGAATGGCCGGGATCACACCGTCGTCGGAGTCATGCCGGCCGGTTTTGTCAATCTCAGCTCCGCCACCCAGATCTGGCTGCCGATAGCTCTGACCGGCAACGCCTGGACCCGGCGCAACGAGCGCTGGCACGACGTCCTCGCCCGGCTCAAGCCCGGCGCCACCCTCGAGCAGGCCCGCGCCGAGCTCGCCACCCTCGGCGCGCAGCTGGCGCGGGAGCATCCCGAGACGAACACGAATTACGGGGCCGATCTCGCGCCGCTGCGCGACGAATTTGTCGGCGACCTGCGCCAGCCCCTGCTCGTCCTCCTCGGCGCCGTCGGCTTCGTGCTGCTCATCACCTGCGCCAACGTCGCCAATCTCCTCCTCGTGCGCCTCGCCGACCGCCG
>DAORVZ010000314.1:0-3463 GCA_035434005.1 Lacunisphaera sp. | reverse complement strand
TCGACCGCGCAGGAGATGGCCTATTGTTTGCCCTTCATCCGGGCGCAGATCGCCATAATTCGCCCCAAGGAGCTGGTGGCGCTGGGCAAGACGGCCGTGGACGGCCTGCTCGGGACGGATTGTTTCAAGTCCATGGGTGCGGCGCGCGGCACCTGGCACAGCTATGCGGACACGCCGCTGCGCGCGAGTTACCACCCGTCCTACCTGCTGCGGCAGGAAGGGCTCACCAGTGCCGCCGCCAAGAAGATCAAGCGCGATGCCTGGGAGGACATGCTGGCCGTGTTAGAGCGGGCGGAGTTGCCTGTCTCGGAGAAGCAGCGGAATTATTTCCGCTAGCGGACATTGCCGTAGGCACTGACCACGACTTCCTGACCGGACAGGGCGCGCCCGAAGATCCGAATGGCCGCGTTCGCGGGCTGCGTGGTGGCGGGCGGCTTGAGATGCACGCGATAGCGACGACCGGCCTCGAGGGTTTCAAGACGCGCGGCAAAAGTGCCGCTGGTCGGCTGCACGCGCGTGAAGTTGATCGTCACGCCGGGAATGACTTCGAGATCGACCGGTTTCTCGCTGGGGGCTTCATGGAGTGACCACGCCACGCTGGGCGGAGTCAGAGTGACAAGCTCCGGAACCTCCACCCGAACCAGCAGGTGGACGGGATCGGGACTTTCATCGGTCACGACCTTGAGGCGGCGCTGGTAAAGCCCGAGTCTGTCGCCGATGCTGAAACTGAACGTGAGCACGCCCTTCTCTCCGGGAGAATAGACCATCCGGTCGGTCGCGGCGCTTAGGCAATCGCAGTTGCTCGTTACTTCACGGATTGTGACGGGTTTGTCGCTGCGGTTGGTGAACTCAAAGGCGGCCTCCTGTGTGGTCTGGAAAGGGGCAGTGGTAAAACTCAGCTCGCGGGTTTTCCAATCCAATGCGGCGCATGGCACCACGGCGACAGGCAGCAGCATTATCAGCGCAGAGCTGACCCCAAGCAGGGTGGTCTTCAGTTTCATGAGGAATGGCGCAATGGACTAGCCGCATGAAGGTTAAGGCAAGTCTGGGTGCAACGCCAATACCCATTCTGATCTATGCATCAGGCAATCCGTATATGATGATAATCTCCTTGCTTGGCAGCCCGGGTCGCGCTTTTCTGCGGGCTATGGCAAATTCTTTTGTTTTCTCCTCCGAATCCGTGGGCGAAGGGCATCCCGACAAGGTCGCGGATCTCATCTCCGACAGCGTGCTGGACGCCTGCTTGGCGCAGGATCGCACCAGCCGTGTGGCCTGCGAGACCATGGTCAAATCAAACATGGTGATCCTCGCCGGCGAGATCACCACGAAGGCCAAGCTCAACTATGAGGCCATCGTGCGTGCGGCCATCCGCGACATCGGCTACGTGAACAAGGACGATGTGTTTCACGCCGACAGCGTGTTCATCAACAATTACCTGACCGCCCAGTCGCCCGACATCGCGCAGGGCGTCGACGCCAAGAAGGCCAAGGGCAAGAAGACCGCCGAGCAGGGTGCCGGCGACCAGGGTTTGATGTTCGGCTATGCCTGCACCGAGACCCCGGAACTCATGCCGACGCCGGTCATGTTCGCGCACCGTCTCGGCCGGAAGCTCACCCAGATCCGCAAGAGCGGCAAGGTCGATTGGCTCCGCCCAGACGCCAAATCGCAAGTCTCAGTCCGCTACGAGAACGACAAGCCCGTCGCGGTCGAGAACGTCGTCATCTCCACGCAGCATACCGACGATGTCTCGCACCGCGAGATCGAGAGCTACCTGATCGAAAACGTCATCAAGAAGGTCATCCCGGCCCGCATGCTGACGAAGAAGACCCAGTTCCTTATCAACCCCACCGGCCGCTTTGTCATCGGCGGCCCGCAGGGCGATTCCGGCCTCACCGGCCGCAAGATCATCGTAGACACCTACGGTGGCTGGGGCCGCCACGGGGGCGGCGCCTTCTCGGGCAAGGATCCGTCCAAGGTGGATCGTTCCGCTGCCTACATGTGCCGCTGGGTGGCCAAGAACATCGTCGCCGCCGGCCTCGCCGACCTCGCCGAGTTGCAGGTGGCCTACGCCATCGGCCATCCCGAGCCGGTCAGCGTCTACGTCGACACCATGGGCACCGGCAAGGTGCGCGACGAGAAGATCGCCCGGGCCGTCACCAAGGTCTTCGGCTTCAAGCCGGCCGACATCGTGGGCCAGCTCAATCTCCTCCGCCCGATCTACCGCCAGACGACCAACTATGGTCACTTCGGCAAGGCCGGCCTCCCTTGGGAGCAGACCAACAAGGTCGCCGCCCTCCGCGCCGCCGTCAAATAAGCCAACAGTAAGCGGTAAGGTGTAAGCTTTAAGCCAACCACCTGTGTCCGCCTCAGAACTCAAAACGCATACCGCTTAAACCTTAAAACTTAAACCACTCATCCCATGGCTACCACCACCGCCGCCGGCGCCACCGATTATCACGTCAAGGACATCACCCTGGCTGATTGGGGCCGCAAGGAAATCTCCGTCGCCGAGCACGAAATGCCCGGCCTCATCTCCGTCCGCAGGAAGTTCGGTCCGTCGAAGCCGCTCGCCGGCGTCCGCATCACCGGCTCCCTGCACATGACGATCCAGACCGCCGTCCTCATCGAGACCCTCAAGCAACTCGGGGCCGACGTCCGCTGGTGCTCGTGCAACATCTTCTCGACCCAGGATCACGCCGCCTCTGCCATCGCCAAGTCCGGCACGCCGGTCTTCGCGTGGAAGGGCGAGACGCTCGAGGAATACTGGGACCTCACCCTCAAGGCCATCTCGTTCCCCGGCGGCAAGGGCCCGCAGCTCGTTGTCGACGACGGCGGCGACGTCACTCTTCTGATCCACAAGGGTTGCGAACTCGAGGAAGGCAGTGACTGGGTCAACACCCCGTCCACCTCCCACGAGGAGCAGGTCATCAAGAACGTTCTCAAGCGCGTCCATAAGGAGGACCCGCTCCGCTGGACCACGATCGCCAAGGAGTGGAAGGGCGTCTCCGAGGAGACGACCACCGGTGTGCACCGCCTCTACCAGATGCTGGAGAAGGGCAAGCTCCGCGTGCCGGCCATCAACGTCAACGACTCGGTCACGAAGTCCAAGTTCGACAACCTCTACGGCTGCCGCGAGTCGCTCGGCGACGGCCTGAAGCGCGCCACCGACGTCATGATCGCCGGCAAGGTCGCTTGCGTCTGCGGCTACGGCGACGTCGGCAAGGGCTCTGCGTTTTCGCTCAAGGGCTTTGGCGCCCGCGTCATCGTCACCGAGATCGACCCCATCAACGCCCTGCAGGCCGCGATGGAGGGCTTCGAGGTCAACACCCTCGAGTCCACGCTCGGCACCGCCGACATCTACGTCACGACGACGGGCAACAAGGACATCATCACGCTCGAGCACATGCGCGCGATGAAGGACCAGGCCATCGTCTGCAACATCGGCCACTTCGACAACGAGATC
>DAORVZ010000313.1:0-3467 GCA_035434005.1 Lacunisphaera sp. | reverse complement strand
AGGTCACCGAGACCCTCGAACCGCTCCGTCAGGCCGGCACCATCGGCAAGTCGCTGGACGCTGTCGTCACCGTTGCTGGCGCGGACGAGGCTGCCGCCCGGGTGCTGGAAAAACACCGCGGATTTCTACCCGAACTCTTTATCGTCTCGGATGTCAGTCTCGCAACCGGCTCCGTTGCGGTGCCCACCGCCCGCCACGCCAAGGAAGCCGGCCACACCCGCTGCCCGCGCTGCTGGCGCTGGGTGCCGAAAGTTGTTCACACCCCGCACGGAGAAGTTTGCCCCCGCTGCGCCGAAGCCCTTAACTCCTGACCCTACCCCACCATGGCCAAGAAGAAAAACATCCCCGCGAAAAAGCGTCCCGTCAAAAAAACCGCCGCCAAGGCGCCGGCAAAGAAACCGGCCGCCAAGTCCCTTTCCCACAAGCCTGTGCCTAAATCCGTCAAACCCACCAAACCCGTTTCCAAAACTGCTGCGCCGAAGCCCGCCGCTCCCGCCCCGAAGGCCGCCCCCGTGGCCAAAGGCAAGGACACCACCGTCAACGTCGTGAAGCGCCCGCTCCTTGAGCGCAAGGCTGCGCCCAAGGCCATCGCCTTCAGCTTGGATGAAGTGCGCGAAATCGCGAAAAAGAACGAGAAACACGCGGAGAGCAGCACCAAGACCGGCAAGAACAGCAAAACCGGAGCCGGGGCCAAGCACTCCACCCTCGCGGCTGATCACGCCAAGCCGCACAAGCCGCACCATGTGAAGACCGCCTCGCTCGCCGACATCCTCGGCTTCAACCCCACCAAGGGGAAAAAAGCCCGCGCCGCTATGGTCGACGAGTCGGAGGTGCCCGAGAAGTATCGCCGCTATTACCGCCTGTTGCTCGAACTTCGGCTGCACGTGCTCACCCAACTCGGGGAACACACCGAGGAGACTTTGCTCAAATCGTCCAAGGACGATTCCGGCGACCTCTCCGGCTATGGCCAGCACATGGCCGATGCCGGCACCGACACCTTTGACCGCGATTTCGCCCTCAGCCTCGTCTCCAACGAGCAGGAAGCCCTCGCCGAGATCGAGGCCGCCATCAAACGGGTGCACGCCGGCACCTATGGCATTTGCGAGACGACCCAGAAGCCGATCGCCCGGGAGCGCCTGCTCGCCGTGCCCTTCACCCGCTACTCGACCGAGGCCAAGCGCGAGGTCGAGCGCCACTCCCACCGCGCCGTCGAGCGCGGCGGCCTGTTCGGCGACGGCACCGAGGAGGAAGGCGGCAAGATCGTCAGCGGCGGCGACGACGAGTGATGCTTCTTTTGATTTCCGATTCTGGATTTTCGATTGCCGGCTGATTCAGCCCTGAACGGACATTTCTTTGTGGAATCGGGAAACAAGAATCCAAAATCGAAAATCCAGCGCCTCCTCGCCTACCGGCGGCTCTGGCTGCTCGGCGTCATTGTTTTCGCCCTGGATCAGTTGACCAAATCCTGGATCGCCGCGCGCCTGCCCTTCGGCAGTTACGGACCGGGGGCCCACGTCGTGATTTTCCCCGATTTCCTGCACTTGGTGCATGTCGGCAATACCGGGGCGGCTTGGAGCATGTTCAGCGGTGCCAGCCTGTGGCTGGCCCTGCTCGGCCTCGGCACGCTCGCCGGCATCTTTTTCTGGCGTCATTCACTCGGCTTGCGCTCACCCGCCGCGCAGGCCGCCTTCGGCCTGCTGTGCGGCGGCATCGTGGGCAACCTGGTCGACCGGCTGGTCCACGGGCATGTCATCGACTTTCTCGATTTCCACTTTGGCGCCTACACCTACCCGACCTTCAATGTCGCCGACGCCGGCATCTGTGTCGGCGTATTCTGGTATGTGCTCTGGTCGCTGCGGCAGCCGGCGCCCTCGGCCGCCTGAGCTCGCTCACTCGACGTTGGCGATCTGCTCGCGGATCCGCTCCAGCTCGTTTTTGAACTCGATCACCCGCTGCGCGATGGCCAGGTCGTTGGCCTTGCTGCCGATGGTGTGAATCTCGCGGCCGATCTCCTGCAGGATGAATTCCGCCTTGCGGCCGATCTCGCCGTCGGCCCGCAGCAGCTCCTTGAACTGGGACAGGTGGTGCCGCAGCCGCGTGACCTCCTCGGTGATGTCGGTGCGGTCGGCGAACAACGCCACCTCTTTCAGCACACGCTCATCGTTCACATCCAGTTCTAGGTCGGCCGCGCGGAGGCGCTGCAGCAGGATATCCCGGTAGGTGCCGCTGACCTGCGGTGCCCGCTGGGCAATCACCTCGACCGCCGTGTGCAGTTTCTCCAGCCGACCAAGGAAATCGACCAGGAGGGCCTCGCCCTCCTTGGCCCGCATCGCTCCCAGTCCGCGCAGGGCCTGCCCCAGTGTCTGGAGCAGCAGTGCCGAGGTTTCCACGTCGGCGGGTAGCCGGGCTCCCGAGCGTTGCGCGCTGGCGATCTGCCAGAGCAGTTCGCCCGTTACCTCGAATTTGATCTGCCTGGCTCTGGCGAACCGCGCCAGCCGATCCAGCGTCGCGGTCAGCGCCTCCTGATCCCACTCGGTGGTAGCGCCGTGCTGGCCGGACACTTCCACGGCCACATGGACCTTGCCGCGCATGACGATCTTGCGCACGGCCTCGCCGACGGCGGGCTCACAGGCTTGCCACTCGTCCGGCAAGGACAGCGACAGGTCGAGCCCGCGGCGGTTCACCGAGTTGACCTGCACGGTCAGCGTTTGGTTGCCAAGGGTGGCGGTCGCCCGCCCATATCCAGTCATCGAATTCATATTTGGGTGCCGAGGATCTTGGCTACCGTCTGGACATCCTTGTCGCCGCGGCCCGAGAGGTTGATGAGCACGATCTTGCCCTTGCCGAGGGCTTTGGCCCGTTTGAGGCCGTGGACGATGGCGTGTGAGGATTCGAGCGCCGGGATGATGCCTTCGTGGCGCGAGCAGAGCTGGAAAGCATCCAGCACCTCCTCATCGGTGGCATAGGCGAACTCGATCCGGCCGGTATCGCGATAATAAGCGTGTTCCGGCCCTATGGCGGCGTAATCGAGCCCCGCCGACACGGAATGGGTCAGCTCGATCTGCCCGTCGGAATCCTGGAGGATGTAGGTCTTGCTGCCCTGGAGGATGCCGAGCTTGCCCCCCTCGAAGCGGGCCGCGTGCTCGCCGCGCCTGATGCCGCGGCCGCCGGCCTCGACGCCGATGAGCTTCACGGCCTTGTCGTTCAGGAACTCGAAGAAGCAGCCGATGGCGTTGCTGCCGCCGCCGACGCAGGCGACCATCTCGTCCGGCAGCCGCCCCTCGCGGGCCATGATCTGCTCGCGCAGCTCCTGACCGATGACACGGTGAAAATCGCGGACCATCATCGGATATGGGTGCGAACCAAGGGCCGAACCGAGGATGTAGTGCGTGCCGCGGACATTCGCCACCCAGTCGCGCATGGCCTCATTGACCGCGTCCTTGAGGGTCTTCTGGCCAGCCTCCACC
>DAORVZ010000312.1:0-3477 GCA_035434005.1 Lacunisphaera sp. | reverse complement strand
TGGCGGCCACCGGTTATTTCCGGACGGAAAAAATCGACGGCCAATGGTGGCTGGTCGACCCGGCCGGCCGTTTGTTCTGGTCGCACGGTATTGTCCGGGTCGGAACCCGCATCCGGGTTGGGGGCGTCTATCATGGCACCCCCATCCTCAACCGGGAGCACCTCTTCCGGCTCCCGCCGCGCGATTCGGATCTGGGACGCTTCTATGGCAGTGAGCCGGCCTCGACCCGGTTCTATTATTCAAAATACCCCGATCATCCGGTTTACGATTTTCTCGAGGCCAATCTCTTCAGGAAATATGGCCCCGACTGGGCATCGCGTTACGCGGAAAAAAGCCATCGCCGTCTGGCGAGCTGGGGCCTGAACACCATCGCGAATTCCTCGGACCCCCAGATCTACCTGCGGCGACAGACCCCTTACACCGCCATCGTCTACTCGGCTCCGTTGGGCTCGAACGAGCACCGCATCGAGGGATCGACGGGCACTTGGGGCAAGCTGCCCGATCCTTATGATCCCGGTTGGCGGCGGCTGATCGAAACCACCCTCAAGACCAGCCTACGGGATAGCGTCGGCGATCCCTGGTGTCTCGGTTTCTTTGTCGATAACGAACTGGCGTGGGGTGACACCTTCCACCTGGCGAAATGCGTGCTGCGCTCGCCCGCGACGCAGCCGGCCAAACTGGCTTTCCGCGACGTGCTCCGGGCGAAATATGAACACATCGGACGGCTGAATGCCGCCTGGGGTGTGGCGCACTCATCGTGGGAGGTATTTCTCGAAGCGACGACGATTCCCGACGAAGCCCGGTCTGCCGCGGCCGAGGATCTGCGGGATTTCAGCCGCGCCGTGATCGAGACCTACTTCAAAGGCTGCCATGATGTGCTGGCTGACACTGCGCCGCACCAGCTCTACCTCGGAGCCCGTTTCGCCGGGTTCAACCCCCTCGTGCTGGCGGTCGCGGCCAAATACTGCGATGTGCTCAGTCTCAATCGCTATTATGTCTCCGTGGCGAAGCTGACTCTGGGCGAAACCCCGGTGGACCGTCCGATCCTGATCGGCGAGTTTCACTTCGGGGCGCTCGACCGTGGATCCTTCAGCAGCGCCCTGGCGCCGGTGATGGACCAAGCCGCCCGCGCCATCGCCTATCAGGAGTATGTGGGCAGTGCGCTGCGCAATCCGGCGATCGTGGGCACGCACTGGTTCCAATTTTACGATCAACCGCCGTCCGGGCGATTTGACACCGAGAACTACCAGACCGGTTTCGTGGACATCGCGGACACGCCTTACGAGGAAACCGTCGCGGCCGCCCGCGCCATGGCCCGCCAGCTTTACTCGCGGCGTCACACCAGTCGGTAGGTGCATCACATGAAAACCATCCGGATCGGAACCTTTGTCCACTCCGCCACGTCGCCCGGGGATTATCCACGTCCCCTTTTCCACCTGCGGTTCCTTTTCGTCGCCCTGAGTGTTGCGACGGCCCTCCACGCGGCCCTGCCCGCACCGGTCCCCCTGCCCACCGCCGGCATCGATCTCCCGGTCATCGGCCGGATCAAGGTCAGGACCGCGGCTGAAATCAAGTCCTCCCCTTGGTCGATCGGCGGCGAGACGCTGGATCGCAACTACGCGGACTACGCGAAATACAAGGCCTATCTGGGACCGCTCGGCGCCAAAGGTATCCGCCTCCAAGCCGGTTGGGCCAGGTGCGAACGAGTGCCGGGCGTCTACGAGTGGGACTGGCTGGACGCGGTCATCGACGACGCTCTCGCCCAAGGGGTCCAGCCCTGGCTCCAGTTGAGCTACGGCAATCCCCTGTATTCGGGCGGTGGCGATGCGCGTCTGGGAGGAGGCCTGCCCTCGTCACCGGAGGCGTTGGCGGCTTGGGATCGCTGGGTGCGGGCGCTGGCCGAACGCTATCGGGATCGGGTGCGCGAGTGGGAAGTCTGGAATGAACCCGATCTCAACACGCACGGCGTCGTGCCGGTCGAAGCCTACGTCGGTCTCTATATCCGCACCGCCACCATCCTGCGCGAGCTGCAGCCGGCCGGTCGCATCTACGCCCTGGCCCTGGCGCGCACCCCGGCGTATGCAGACAAGTTTCTCTCGGGCATGCAGGCCCGGAACCAACTGGCGTTGATCGATGCCATCACGATTCACAACTACCCGCGGAATCCGGATGACACCCAGCTGACCGACCAAGTGCGCGCCATCATCGCGAAATACGGCCATTCGATCCAAGTGCGGCAGGGCGAGACCGGCGCGCTGTCCTGCTATCAGGAAAATTTTGCGCTGAAAAGAATCAGTCTCACCGAGACGATCCAAGCCAAGTGGAATCTGCGCCGCCTGTTGGCGTATTGGGCCAAGGACGTGCCGATGAATCTCTTCACTCTCTCCGACATGCACTACCTCCAGGCCGACAATCAAGGCGTGGGGGAAAATGGCGTGCAGATGAATTACAAGGGACTGCTCGCGACCAACCCCGACCGGTCGATCGCCGCGCTCAAGCCGGCCTATCTGGCGGCGCAGGTGGTGTTCACCGTCATTGACGACACCCTCGAACGGCTGCCCCATTATCCCTTTTCCTCGACCGCGCTGCGCGGCGTGGCCTTGACCGGTTATCAACGGACCACCGGCGACGGCCAGGTGGCGGCCTATTGGTTCGCCGACGCGCCGCCGGCCGAAGCCAACGGCGTCACGCTCGCGGATCTCGCGCTGCCGGGCGGCCGGTTCCGCGAACCGGTGCTGGTGGATGTCCGCACCAACCGCGTGTATGCCATCCCCCCGGCCCAATGGATCCAAAGCGCGGAAGGGACGGCCTTCCGCCGCGTGCCGGTTTACGATGCCCCGATGTTGATCGCGGAGAAATCCGCGCTGCCGCTCGAGCCTATTTGACCTGAAAAGCAACGCTCGAACCGGTTCCGATGACCGTAACCTTACCGCTGCAATCCAACCACTCGCATAATTTCTGACTCTCCCCGAATCAACATGCCGGCAGTCACACCTGCCGAGGCCGGACCGTTCGGGTCAAGCCCGGTGCCATCCTCTTGGCTGCATCCAGCCCCCACCCCTTACATGATCAAACCTCACCTTCGCTCCCCCGGCCGATATTCCGCCCCCGCCCGGGTCGCCGCGCTCGTTTAGTTTCCCCCGCCAACGAAGCGCAAATCCTGAGCCCATGAAATTATCTTCCCGGGAAACCCCGAGTCATTATCCGCATCAGCGGTGCCGCGGCGCGCACGCGCTGGGGTTCGCCATTGCGGCCGTCGTGCTCGTCCTGCTGCTCGCGCCGGAACCGGCCGGGGCCGCCGAGCCCCGGTCCGCGCCGCGCTTGCATCTGAATTGGGATGAGGGCTGGCGGTTTCACCGCGGCGATCCGGCCGGGGCGGACGCCGTTCGCTTCGACGACACCCGCTGGGAGTCCGTTTTGCTCCCGCACGACTGGGCCATCCTTGCTCCGATTGCCAAAAATAATCCCGGTGGCGGC
>DAORVZ010000311.1:0-3497 GCA_035434005.1 Lacunisphaera sp. | reverse complement strand
GATCAGGTCACTGGACGAGGAGACCGAATACAGTGGGGTGGCCCGGTAGGGTTGCCCGGCGGCGCGCCCATCGGCGAGGAAGTAGCGCGCCTCGATCGCGCGCGCGGCGTCCCGCAGCGGACACTGGGCCAGCGCATGGCGGATATCGCCATCCTTGTCCCCATCCTGCAGCCGGCGCACGAGCACCGAAGCCAGCGCGGTGCCCGAGACGACGCCGAGGTGGCCGCGCGAGGCCACCGCGCGCGCGAGCCGCCAGTCGGAAACGCCGACGCCCATGCCTCCTTGGATGATGACGGGGTGGCCGAACAGTTCGCTGGCGATGGGTCGCATAAAGCAGAGTAGTCATGGCCGCGCCCGATTGCCTTGATGCGGGTCAAGCTCCCCGCGCAAACCGGCATCAGGCGGCGGCGCTATTGTTCCACCTGGAATCCCGGCCCCGGCGCGTAGGAGAGCACGGTCAGGTGGCGCGGCTGCGCCCCGATGTTGCCCGACCAGGTCTGCGCCACGGCGGCGGGATCGGCGCTGGTGGCGAGGCTGACGCTGATCGCGTGCGGCCCCGGACTCAGCGGCACCCGCAACTCGCCCACCGAGGTGCCGTCGGCCTTGACGCCCTTGGGGCGGAAAATGTGCTCCTGCACGCGGCCGTCCACCGTGAGCCGGACGGTGACGGGAGCCCGGGCGCGCTGCGCGGGCAAGGCGGTGCGCATATGCTTCGGGCGAGTGTCGTGCGCCGGATCCGGCAGGGCCAACGCCGCGCCGGAGAGCCAGTCGCCGTTGGCGCGGAAGGAAAAGACAAACTCCGCCTCCGCCGGCGCAGGATTGCGGAACGGGGCGTCGCTGACCAGCAGCAGCCCGGCCAGCACCGCGGCCGTAAGCACCAGGCCGGCCAGCCCGCCCGCCCAACGCGAGCGCACCGGCGCGGTCACGGTTTCCAGATCCCGCAGCCGGGCGGCGGCCGCGGCTAGCAGATGCGGACGCAGGGGATCGAAATTGACGTGCGCGACCTTGCGCGGGTCGGCGCGATTGGGGCGGAACTCCGGCTCCCGCGCGCCACTGAGCCGCGCGGGCAGCCACTGGTTGCCCTCCTTGGCAAACGGCTCGCTGGAACCGCAGCCCACGATCAGCACGGCCGTCGCGCCCTTGCGGATCACGCGCTCGACCACCTTCGGCTCGATCCAGCCGACACACGGCACCGGGCGGATTATGTAGCCGGGGATGCGCCGCGCCCACGCCGCCTGGTCGAAGAGTTCCCACCCGCCGTCGCCCTGGGCGCACACAAAAGCCAGCGCCGGGGCCGCGCCGCGCGCCACCTCGGCCTCGACCAACCGCTCCAGTTCGCGCGTGAGCTGCTGCGCGTCGAACCACGCCATGCCGATGGCCTGCGTGTCGCAGGCGCCGGTGCACACCCCGCAGCCGATGCAGCGGTCGGGATCAATCTGCGCCTGCGAGGGGAAGGGCTTCCCGTCGGTGCGAGGCACCATCGTGATGGCGCCAAAGGGGCAGTCCTGCGTGCAAAGGGTGCAGGAGAAGCAGCGGGAGATGTTGACCGTGGCCTGGAACTGCGGGCGCGGCCGCCGGCGCGCCAGCCACCACGGCACGGTCAGCAGGCCCGCCGCCGTGAGCGCCGTCGCCAGCCAGATGCCGCCGCCCGAGAAGCGCGCGGTGACCGTGAGCGGCCAGAGATACCACCAGTCCATCGTGAACCGCGCGGGCTTCACCGCCATCGCCGCCGCGGGGGCGTTGAGCGCGGGATAGAGGAGCGCTGCCGCGAGCACGGCGCCGCTGAGCCACAGGCTGAGCCGCCAGTCCGGCAGCAGACGCGAACGGCTGAGACGCGCGAGGTGCAGGCAGAGGCCGCCGGCGATGCCGAGTGGCAGCGCCATGTGCAGGAAGAATACCACGAAGAAAAGCAGCGAGGGCACCGTGCGGTCCGCCGCGAAGAGCCGCAGCATGGGCTCGCCGAAGATGGGCAGCACGTCGAGCGTGCGGATCGTGTCGAGGGCGAGCAGTTGCGCCCGCTCATCCCACACCAGCCAGTAACCCGTCCAGCCGATGAACCACACCAACCCGATCAGCGTGATGCCGCTGGCCCAGGCGAGCCAGCGCGCGCCGGCAAACTTGCGCGCCAGGAGCATGCGCAGGGCATGGGTGAGCACGAGCAGCATGAGCAGATCCGACGAGTAGCGGTGCACGCTGCGCACCAGCCCGCCCAGCGAGTGCGGGGCGAGGTCGGCGAGCGAATGCCAGGCCAGCACCACGCTCGGCGAATACCAGAACAGCATCAGGACGCCGGAGAGCGTGGCCAGCAGCACCATGGCGTTGGCGGCGGCCCCGAGGTGCGCCAGCGGATTGAGATCCCGCGGGAGCGCGCGCTCCAGCAGCGTGTCGAGGCGCGTCATCACCCGGTCGCCGGCGGCGAGGAGCCGGGCGGCGCGAACCGGGGGCGGAGGGGGCTGCGCGCCGGGGGCCTCGGGCGTCGGGCCCATGGCATCCGCGAGCACCTCGCAATCCACATCAGGGTGCTCGTGGTGCTGGGTCGGCATGGGGTTCGGTGAGGAGGGCGCGCAAACCGGCGCGCAGCCACGCGCGGTGGCGCGGATCCAGCGTGAAACGGTAGGCGATGTGGTTGGCGCGGTCGACTAGCAGGAACAGGTTGGCGTGGTCGATGATGCCGGTGCGCGGATCGCGCGTGGCGGAGAACTGGAGCCGGGTCAGCATGTCGTGCATGGCGGCGGGATCCGTGCCGTTGACATAGCGGAATTCGGGATGGGTGAAGCCCTGCCCGGCGGCCACCGCACCCATCAGCTCGGTGGTCTCGTATTCCGGGTTGAGCGAGAGCGCGACCACGCTCAGGCCGGCGCGCTCGACGGGCGGGAGCTCGCCCAGCAGGGCCTTGATCTCGAGCAGGATTTCCGGGCAGGCCGTGGTGCAGGCGGCATAGACGCCCGTGACCAGGACCACCCGGCCGCGCAAGTCCGCGAAACGGAACGGCGCGCCGGTCTGGTCCGCCAGCGGCACATCGGGCAGCGCGAGCTTCACGCGGATGCTTTCGCCCGGGAAGGGCGGCAGGATCAGCGCGCGGGTGGCATCCTGCCGCGCATACCAGACGAGCCCGGCGACGCTGGCCCCGATCACGGCCAGGCCGGCTAGGGCGGCGCGGTGGTGGATCCGCCAGGTGCGCGCGTGGCCCAGCTGCCGGAGGACGCCGCGCCACAGCAGCGCCGTCATCCCGACGACGAAGACCGGCTCAAACACCATCACCGACACCGCGAGCCAGGAGACGCCGCCGGTGCGCGGATCGCCGCGGTAGCACCAGAGCTGGAAGTCGCGCACAAAGTCGCCCAGCCAGCCGCCTTCGGTGGGGCCGAAGATGGTGACCAGCAGGAAGGCCTCGTAGGCGACCAGCGCCGACGCCAGGAACACCAGCAGGCCGGGGCCGGTGAAAAAGCCCGACTCCGCCGGGCCCGGCCGCGCGGCGACGGCCGACAGCGCGGGCG
>DAORVZ010000310.1:0-3504 GCA_035434005.1 Lacunisphaera sp. | reverse complement strand
CCGGTGGGCGGCGGTGATGGCATTCAACGTGCCGTCAGGCTCGTCCAGGAAACGGACGGCACTGCGCTCAACGCCGAGGCACGCGAGGGCGCTCATCGCCTCCTGGCGGCGGAGCGCGGCGAGCGCGGGCGGCGCGAACCGGGGATGCCCGGGATGGGACGCGGAGCCGTCGGTGATGAAGATGACGTGGATGGGCAGACCCTCGTTGCGCTTGCGCGCGATGAGGCCGCCGCAGGCGAGGGTCTCATCATCCTGGTGGGGGGCGATGACCACGGCGGGGGCTTCCGCCAACAGGAAGGGTTTGCTTCCGACCTGCAGGAGTCCGCCGCACAGCTCGATGGCGATCTGGCGGAGAAATTCCTTCATCCGCCGGCGTTTGTCGGAACGGGTCGTCATTGGTGGTTAGGCGAGGGCGCGCGCCACGGCGGAGAGCAGCCGCGGTGTCTCTCTCTCCCAGCAGAATTCCCGTTCGGCGGCGGCGCGGGACGCCACCTGGGCCGCGCGGAGCTGAGCGTGGTCGCCGAGCAGGGTGTCGAGTTTGGCCGCATATTCGGTGGTCTCGTGCGCCGTGATGAGCAAGCCGCTGGCGGGGGCGGCGGCCATGACCTCCTGCTGGCCGGCGGTGTCAGTCGCGATGATGGCGAGACCGGCGTTCATGTATTGGAGGATTTTGTTGGTGACGGTGATGTTGCGATTCAGCGGCCAGCGCGGCTCCAAGGCGAGGCCGAGATCGAATTCCGCCAGCTTGCCGGGCAACTGTTCCGGCGTCACGAGCGGGATGAAGTGCAGGTCGCCGCGGCGCGCTGGGGGCAGGCGGGCGAGCAGCTTTTCCCGGTAGCCGGGCCGCTCGTCGCCGAGCAGATAGACCTGGCTCGGGTGCGAGGTGCGGGCCCAGGCGGCGAAGAAAAGCTCCAGCCCGCGGCCGGGACCGATGGTCTGGGAAAACCAGATGAAGCGGGGGGTGCCGGTCGTGGCCGGGAAGTCCACTCGGGACCGCGGCTGCAGGGGGAAACTGTTGCGCAGGACGATCGGCGGCGGGCACTGGTAGGCGTTAGTCAGCGCGTCCGCCATGCTCTGCGCGGTGGCCGAGGAATAGGACGCCTGCCGCAGGGCGGCCTGCTCGGCATGGCGCAACATGCGGAGGGGCCGGCTCCGGCGGTCCGCGAACAGCAGATCCTCGGAATACCAGTCCTCCACGTCCACCGCCACGCGACGCCCGTCCTTGATCAGGTGCTGGGCGGCCCAGATGGGAATCTCGGTGTGCACGATGGTGAGGTCGGCGGGAAAGCGGCGCGCGAAACGCAGCAACGCGCGGGCAGGGCCGAGGGTCTGGGCGGTCTCGAACTCCAGCTCGCTGCAGACCCGGCGGGCGACCCAGGTGGCGCCGCGCTGGAGGAAATCCGCGAGCCGGGCTCCCGGCGTGCTGGCGGTGTAGTCGATGACCACGCGCTGGAACGGCAGGCCGCGCATCAACTCGCGATCCATGCGCTCGAACCGGGCCTGGGAGGAGACGCTCATCACCGTCACATCATAGCCGGCGGCGCCGAGGGTCGTGGCCTCCTTGACGACGCGCGGGTTGCGGCACAAGTGGGCCGAGGTGAGGATCAGGATTTTCCGCTGGTTCATCGTCGGGTGAAAAGGTGCTTCAGGCGCCAGACGTTCTTCCAGCCAAGCAACCGGGCCAGTGCGGCCGTCTGCGGCCCCATCGGTGGCCGGCGCAGACTGCTTCCGCCGAAGGCGGCGACACGGGCGGCGGCCTGTCGCATCAAGTCGGCGGGGGCCGGGAAAAAATCATGGATGTAACGCTGGAAGTAATTGGCGGCGGCGCGCCGGGTGCGCGGGGAATCCTCGGTCGTGAGCAGTGCGGAGGTGATGAGTTCGAGAGAGCGGAATTGGGAACGGCGCGCCAGATCGCCGCGCTGCTGGCTGAGGCTCCCAGTCAGGCCGGAGCGGTAGTAACTGCGGCCGGTCGGCTCAAAGGCCATGCCAGCGCTGGCCAGCAGCACGCGGCAGAAGTATTCGCCGTCGTCATTGAGTGAGAGCGACTCATCCCAGGGGCCGGCGCGATCGGCAACCGCGCGCGGCACAAACCAACTTGAGGGGTGCATCATTGCTCCGGTGTCCCCGGCGAGCACAAGAAAATCCAAGGGGAGGAAGTCGCGAAAGACTGCGTCGTCCACGAACTGCGCCGTGGCCGGGTCGTCCCCAAAGCGGCCCCAAGCGCAGGCGGCGATGGTGCCGGCCGGCCGCTGCGCCAGCAACGAGGCCTGGGCGGCGATCTTGCCGGGAGAGATCAAGTCGTCGGCATCGAGGAATTGGATGAAGTCGCCCCGGGCGAGCCGCAGGCCGTGGTTGCGGGTGGCGCTGGCTCCTAGGTTGGGCTGGTCGATGACGCGCACGCCGCGGACCTCGAAGTTTTTCGCGGTGGCCAGGGTGTTGTCGCGCGAGCCGTCGTTGATCACGATGATCTCGGTGTTTGGCCACGTCTGGGCCAGCGCCGATTCCAGCGTTTGGGCCAGCCAAGGCCCGGCGTTGTAGGCGGGGATGATGATGCTGACGAGCGGGGACATTAGGCGGGGGGCAGGCAGCGCCGCCAGTTTTCCTGAAAATACCAACGCTTCGAGTGGGCGACGTAGTGGTGCATCACGGCGCGGCAGGCCCGCGCCTCGGGCGGCCGTGGCAGGGTCACGTAGTCCGCAGCGGGCGCCACGGCGCATTTCCGGCCGGCAACCAGCATGGCGATCAGGGCCTGCTCTAGGTAATAGCTGGTGCCGGCCCGTCCCTGCAACGCCCTCGTCCAGTGCTCGAGCTTCTCCCAGTCGAGACTGGCTCCGTCGAGACCCGTGAGGCCGACATTGACGAGGTCTGCGACCGGGGCCCCGGCGAGCTCGTTCATGTGGGCGCGGTCATAGCCGTAGGAGGTCTCGCAATCCACCGCGTGCAGCGGCCGGTCGGGCGCATCCGCACAGGCCAGCAAAAAATCGGGTCGGCGGAAAAAGAGCAGATCGGAGTCCAGGACGAGCTTCCAGCCGGTGCAGCCGATGTGCGGGTCAGTGAGCTTGCGGATATTCGGGTAGTTCAGCCAGCGCTCGCGCAATACGGGGAAGCGCGCGGCCGGCAGGTGCGCGTCGAGGCGGGCGATGGTGTCGGCCTGCAGGACGAAACGCGCAGCCGGGAAAAGCCGGAGGAGTGGCGCCTGGAATTCGGCGGTCAGCGTGCCGTCGTCGTAGATGACCGGGGCCAGGGACCGTCGGGAATGGCGGGCGAGCGTCCAGAGGCAGAACGCGGTCTGATACCAGAAGCGACGGCCGGTGAGCAGGTGCAGTTCCAGTGGCGTGCCGGAGGCGGGGGATAATGGGGGCAGCGTGGTGGCCGCCGCTTCCATCGCGATCCGGCCGCGCTCGGTGCGTCGCACCTGCCAGGGACCGCCGGCTGCGATGAGGTCACGGGTCCGGCTGATGGGCTGGTGCCAGAGATGGAGCAGAATTTTACCGGGCAGGGACA
>DAORVZ010000309.1:0-3512 GCA_035434005.1 Lacunisphaera sp. | reverse complement strand
CGATTCCTCCATGTCCTCAGCTGCGAGCATGGCCTGAATAAAGCGCGCCTCGTTGTGGCCTCCGTTGACCGCCTCTGTCAGCAGGTCCATTGCCGCCGCCCGGTCATATTCAGGACTGCCGTGCGCTCCCAGCTTGAGCTGGGCAAGCAGATAACTGGCCACCGCTGCATACCGGCCTTTGCCAGCCCGCAATTCCTCAAGCCGCTTGGCGCCCGCCGGCACGTCCTTAGCCGTGCCGAAACCCTGGATCTGACACGCCGCGACCTGGTAAAGGGCTACGTCGTGTCCGCTTTTTGCCGCTTCCAGCAGATGCGCGTAACCCGCGGCCTCGTCCTTCGCCACGCCGAGCCCCTCCCGATATTGGCACCCGAGTTGAAATTTCGCTGCGACTGACCCCTTGCGCGCCGCCCACTCGGCCCACTTGAGCGCAACGGCTTCATCCTTGGGCAGTCCCCGGCCATAGCACAGCGCATAGGCCACCAGGGCTATCGCATCATCGTTCGGAACCACGTCGGTGACCACCGCCCGCATCAGCATGGCGGCGCCACGGACTTCATCCACCGGCATGCCCTGGCCACGATATAGCCGGGCCCCGAGCATCGAGGCCGCGAGGTCGTTGTCCCGCTCGGCCGCCAGTTTCAGATATTCCGAGGCCAGAACTTCATCCCGGGACGCTCCTTCTCCGCCGTTGTAGGCTTCATACAGAAAATAGGCCGCTTGGGCGTCGCCATTTTCGCTGGAACGAAGGTAGTATTCGACGGCCAGCTCGGGATTCTTTTCGACCCCGCCACGGCCTCGCTTCAGCTGGTGCGCCCACAGCAGCTGGGCCCGGCGATCACCAAGATCCGCCGCCCGCTGGAGGTATATCGCGGCCTGTCTGGCGTCGGGTTCCAGCAACCGGTTGGGCATCTTGATGCCGGCCGGATCCTCGGCATACAGGCCCGCCAGTTCCGTCAGGGCGGGCGGGTAACCGGCCAGCGCCGCCTTGCGAAGCAAGGCCAGCAACTCCTCCTTGCGCTGCATCATCCAGATGTAGTTGTTGCGACGCATCGCATACAGGTTGAACCAGCCCATGGGTTCGCCTTGGGCCGCCAGCCTGGTGTTCCAAGACAGCGCCGCTTCCCCATTGGCCCTCACCCCGCCTCGCTCCATTTGCACGAGGTTCACCAGCAGCTTGACCGTCGGCTCGGGCGCGGCCGCCAGCTGTTCCGTCCACCACGCCCGCTGGAAAGCATCATGAAGCGTAGGAATCAGCAGCCGAATCGCATCGCGCTGCCCAAGGTGCGCAGCCTGAGCCCACCGATGGTGCGCCGCGGAACTGTCCATCGCCACACCGGCCCCGGTTGCTTCCAGCAATCCCTGCAACAATAGCGCATCAGGATCATTCCGGACCGCCAGCGGCTCCAGGATGGCCGCCGCCTCGGCAAACTTCTCCTCCTTCATCAAGACCTGGGCGGAGGCCGCCAGCGCGGTCTCGCGCATCGCGGCCGGTGTCGTGCCGGCCAGCAGCCACAGCACCGCGCAAGCCAAACCCCTGCGGACTGTGACAGATGATGTCCGCATCAGGCAGGGCCCACCATGAAACTTACTTCACCGCGTCCGCCGCCTTGACGAGATCGATAAACGACTTCGCCTCGAGCGAGGCGCCGCCGATCAGGCCGCCGTCGATGTCCTTCTCGGCGAGCAGCTCGGCCGCGTTGGCGGGCTTCATCGAGCCGCCGTAGAGGATGCGGACCTTCTGCGCGAGCGGGGCGCCGTAGAGCTTCGTGAGCAGGTCGCGGATGAACGCGTGCACCTCCTGCGCCTGCGCCGTGGTGGCCACCTTGCCGGTGCCGATGGCCCACACGGGCTCGTAGGCGATGATCACCGTGGTGATCTGCTCGGGCTTCACGCCCGACAGGCCTCCCTCGACGTGGCGCTGCACGACTGCGAGCGTCGCGCCGGCCTCGCGCTCGGCGAGGGTCTCGCCGACGCAGAGGATGGGTTTCAGCTCGTGAGCCAGGGCGGTGACGACCTTCTGGTTGATGAAGGCGTCGGTCTCGCAAAAATACGTGCGGCGCTCGCTGTGGCCCAGGATGACGTGGGTGGCGTAGAGGGTGCGCAGCATCTCGGCGGAGATCTCACCGGTGTAGGCGCCATTCTTCGCGGGGTGCATGTTCTGGCCGCCGAGCTTGACGGCCTGGCCCTCGAGCACGTGCGCCACGGCGGACAGCGCGGTGAACGGCGGACAAAGCACTATATCCACCGAAGTCTCGCGGCCGACCTCGTCAATGATGTCCTTGGCGAGGGTGACGGCCTCGGTGGCCGTCTTGTTCATCTTCCAGTTACCAGCGATGACTTTCTTTCTGAACATGGTGAGGAAAGTAGTGAGCAGCGAGTAGCGGGTAGCGAGTAGAAAAACCGAGAAGTTATTCCTGATTCTCGCTCCTGAATCCTCGCTTCTGGGAACAGTCAGGTTTCCAAAAACGCTACGCCCGGGAGTGCCTTGCCCTCGAGGAGCTCGAGGCTGGCGCCACCGCCGGTGGAGCAATGCGTGACCCGGTCGATGATCTTGCATTTCTTGGCCGCGGTGGCGGTGTCGCCGCCGCCGACCACGGTGATCGCGCCGCGAGCCGTTGCGGCGGCGAAGGCGGGCGCCATGGCCTTGGTGCCCTCGGCGAATTTCTCGACCTCGAACACGCCCGGGGGGCCATTCCAGATGATGGTATTCGCGCGGCCGATGGCCTCCGCGAACAGCTCGCGCGATTTCGGGCCCGCATCGAGCCCCATCCAACCGTCGGGAATGCCGGACTGGCCGTCAGCCACGCCCACCTGCACCGCCTCGATGTCGGCGGGCGATCCCGGGAAACGGTCGGCGGTGATGAAGTCCACCGGCAGAGTGATCTTCACGCCGCGCGCCTTGGCCTTGTCGAAGAGCTCCCGCGCGATCTTGGCGCCCTCGGCGTCGAAGAGCGAATTGCCGATGGCCATGCCATCGAGAACCTTCTTGAACGTGAAGGACATGCCGCCGCCGATGATGATCTCGTCGGACTTCTCGAGCAGGTTGTTGATGAGGGGAATCTTGTCGGCGATCTTGGCGCCGCCGAGGATGGCGAGCAGCGGGCGGGCCGGGGTCTCGATGACCTTGGCGAATGCCTTGAGCTCGGCCTCCATCAGGAAGCCGGCGGCCTTGTCCTTGAGATTGAGGCCGACCATCGAACTGTGCGCGCGATGGGCGGTGCCGAAGGCGTCGTTGACGTAGACGTCGGCCAGCTTCGAGAGCGAGGCGCGGAAGGCGGTGACGGCCTGGGGGTCGGCCTTGATGGACTTCTCGGTGCCGTCGGCCTGCTTCTCCTTCACCTTGCCCTCCTCCTCGATGTGGAAGCGCAGGTTCTCGAGCAGCACGACCGAGCCCGGCGCGAGCTTGGCACAGGCGGCCTCCACGGCCGGGCCGACGCAGTCGTCGAGGAAGGTGACGGGTTTGCCCAGGAGCTTCTCCAGCTCGGTCGCGACCGGCTTCAGGGAGAACTTGG
>DAORVZ010000308.1:0-3543 GCA_035434005.1 Lacunisphaera sp. | reverse complement strand
CGCGCTGCTTCGACGCCAGCACTTCCTCGGGCGTCAGACGCGGGCTCAGCTCGATGACGAGCGTGTGCTCCGGGCGCCAGAAGGTGCTGACCATCTCAAAGTCGATCTTGCCCGAGCCGATGGGCTGGTGGTCGCGACCCTCGGCGCTGACGTCGTGCAGGTGGAAGCCGATGGCGTTGGGCGCGTTCTTCCCGAGGTGCTCGCGGTGGTTGAGCAGGCCCATTCCCTGCTTGATTTGGGCGTGGCCGGTGTCGTGCCAGTAGCCGCAGGCATTGGGCTTGGCCATCGCGGCGATCAGGTCGGGATGGTCGGCGTCGAGTGGCAGCTCGTCGAAGGCCTCGCGGTTCTCGAAGCCCAGGAGGACGCCCTTCTGCTCGGCGTAGGGCAGCAGCTCGGTGAGACCCTGCTTGGTGTTGGCCCAGTAGGCCGGCATGCGGGCCTTCAGCTTGGCGAGGGATTTGGCGAGGAGCCTCTGGTAGGCCGCGTCGGCCGAGAGGTCGGTGTCGGGGCGGGCGTCAAAATAGGCGTCCACCTTGCCCGCCGGGTTGAACCAGAAAAATTCCACGGCGCCGAGGTGGAGGACGACCTTGCGGGCCTTCACCTGGTGGGCGAAGTCGATGGTGCGCTTGCTGTGCCGCATCCACTGGTCGCGCTCGCGGGCGTCGGCCGAGGAACAGGTGTAAAGGTTGGGCGCGGCATGCGTGACACCGGTGGGCAGCGGGCAGAAATTGTGGCAGGAGGCGACCTTGACGACCCCTTCCTCGACTGCCTTCAGGATGCCCGGCACCAGTGTGATCCGGATGCCGTGGCTTAGCTCGACATACTCGAAGCCCAGGCCGGCCATCTCCTGCAGCATCGCATAACCGTCCTGGTGGCGGTGCGAGCACCAGCAGCTGGAAAGGGCAATGATCGGCTTCATGGGCAGGGCCTGCACTAGGACAGGTGGCGCCGGCGAAATCAAGCCGAGGGGTGACACCGTTGTCGACTGCTGCCGGCCCGGTGTTTGTCCCGAGTTCTCGCTACGCGAAACACGGGCAAAAATGAACCGGCCGGACATCCTGCGACGTCCGGCCGGTCATAAAGAAAAAGGCTGAACCAAGACTTACTCCGCGTAACGGCGGCGCAGCATGGCGGTGAAGGCCATGACCTTGTTCTTGCGGCGCTTGCGCTCGGAGGGCTTCTCGGCGTAACGCTTCATGCGGACATCCTTGATGATGTTCTCGCGCTCGAGCTTCTTCTTCATGCGGCGCAGCGCACGGTCGATCGGCTCGTTCTTGCGCATCTTGATCTCAATAGACATGGGAAATGGACAGGTTGGTGTTGGAGAAAACGAGCACGAAGCCAGCCGCTCCGGCCACCGTCAACAGCATTTTTGAGGCTGGTGCTTCAAGCCGGTCTCATCGCGCCGTAGTGTATGGCTGGAGGTGGATTACGCACGGTTCATGATTAGGTCTTGCGAGTGTCTAACCCCCTGATTCCCATACACGAACCTTGGCGGCACCCGACTCAGATTTCGTCCATCTTCACGTCCATAGCGACTACAGCCTGCTCGACGGCGCCTGCCGCATCGACCGCCTGATGGACCGCGCCACCGCCCTCGGCATGAAGTCCCTGGCCCTGACGGACCATGGCAACCTCTACGGCGCGATCGAATTCTACAACCAGGCCAAGGCGAAGGGCATCAAGCCGCTGGTCGGTTGCGAACTCTACCTCGCCTCCGCTTCGCGCCTCGACCGCACCGGCCGCTCCGACGAGGGCAAATCCATCTACCACCTCGGCCTGCTCTGCCGCGACCTCACCGGTTACCAGAACCTCCTTAAGCTGGTCTCCGACGCCCATCTCAAGGGCTTCTACTACAAGCCTCGCACGGATCTCGAGACCCTCGCCAAGCACTCGAAAGGCCTCATCGGCTTCACCGGCTGCCTCGCCTCCCTCGTTCCACAGCACCTGCTCAACGACAACTACGAGGCCGCCCGCCAGGCCTGCGGCCGCTTCGTCGAGATCTTCGGCCAGGAAAACTATTTCGTCGAGATCCAGGACCACGGCATCCCCGAGCAGCGCAAGATCATCCCCGGCCTCCTCAAGCTCGGCGAGGAATTCAAGCTGAAGGTCATCTGCTCGAACGACGTCCATTACGTCAACTCGGACGACGCCGGCCCGCACGACACGCTGCTCTGCATCCAGACCGGCTCAAAGATCACCGAGGAGAACCGGATGAAGTTCACCGGCACGCAGTTCTTCCTCAAATCGCGCGACGAGATGGCCCGCACCTTCAGCGAGGTGCCCGCCTCCGTCACCAACACGCAGCTCGTCGCCGAGATGTGCGACCTCGCCATCCCCTTCCCCAAGGGCTCCGAGCGCTACCCGAAATACCCGCTGCCGCCCGAGGTGAAGACCGACCGCACCGGCTACCTCAAGGAGCTCTGCATCACCGGCCTGAAGGCGCGCTACAGCGTCGACTACGCGAGGCCGGAAAAAGCCAAGGACCAGGAGCTCGCGAAAATCCTCATCGATCGCCTCGACTACGAGATCTCGATCATCGCGAAGACGGGCTTCGTCGACTACTTCCTCGTCGTCTGGGATTTCATCGACTGGGCGAAAAAGCAGCAGATCCCCGTCGGCCCGGGCCGCGGCTCGGGCGCCGGCTGCATCGTGGCCTACCTGCTCGGCATCACCAACCTCGACCCGCTCCGCTTCAAGCTGCTCTTCGAGCGCTTCCTGAACCCCGAGCGCGTGTCGCCGCCGGACTTCGACATCGACTTCTGCATGCGCCGCCGCAGCGAGGTCATCCAATACGTCCGCCAGAAATACGGCAACGAGTGCGTGGCCAACATCATCACCTACGGCACCCTCGGCGCCAAGGCGGTCATGCGCGACGTCTCGCGCGTGCACGACCTGCCCTACATCGAGGCCGACCGCCTGGCCAAGATGATCCCCGACGAGCTCAACATCGAGCTCCAGGCGGCCATCGACAAGTCCGCCGAGCTGCGGAACGAATACGAGAAGAACCCCGTCGCGCGGAAGATCATCGATCAGGGCCTCGTGCTCGAGGGCATGGTCCGCAACACCGGCAAACACGCGGCCGGCATCATCATCACCGACCGGCCGCTCGAGGAGTTCGTCCCGCTCACCCTGCAGGAAGGCGACATCACGGTGCAGTATGACATGAACGCGGTGGGCAAGCTTGGCCTCCTGAAGATGGACTTTCTCGGCCTCAAGACACTCACCGTCATCGCCGATGCCATCGACAACGTCCGCCGCACCGCCGACCCGAAGTTCGACATTGAGGCCGCCGGCTTCGAGGACGCCAAGACCTACGCCCTGCTCAACTCCGGCCGCACCACCGGCGTCTTCCAGTTGGAATCCGGCGGCATGCAGTCGCTCTGCCGCCAGATCGGCCTCTCCTCGATCGACGAGATCGTCGCCCTCATCGCGCTCTACCGCCCGGGCCCGATGGAGTGGATCCCCGACTACGTCCGCGGCAAGAAGGACCCGAGCACCGTCCAGTTCCCGCACAAACTTCTCGAGGAGGTCTGCCGCGAG
>DAORVZ010000307.1:0-3560 GCA_035434005.1 Lacunisphaera sp. | reverse complement strand
GGATCTGCTGGCGCAGGCACGGCGGGCGGCTGAAGCGGAGAAGGCCAGGAAGTTTTCGCCGCTCACGGGTGGATTGATCTACGCAAAAAATTTCGGAGGCAAGGAACTCAATCTCGGCATCTGGCCGCGATTGGTGCCGACCAATGAGACACCGATGAAAAAGGGCGATGTGATGCTCCGGGTCGATCTGCTGAGAATCAAATGGTAGGGGCGGAGAGTAAGTCGCAGCGATCGTCAGATCGCTGATGCCAGCCGTCTGACGACGGCTGCTCCGTTGGAGGAGCCTACTTGATCCGGATTTCGACGATCTCGGGCTTCTTGTGCTCGTGGGTCTGGATGAGGATCTCGAATTCCTTGGCGGTGCGGCCGAAGCCGCTGGCCTGGTTGTTGACGTATTGGCGGTAGGCCTTGCCTTCCACCCGGTAGCGGCCGGCCCAGCCGGGGACGGGCTCGGGGTGGTCGAGGAAGATGTCGGAGCCGATGACGGCGCCGATGTTCGAGTGCGGGTCGTCCTGGTATTTGAAATGCGCCTGGGCGCGCTGTTCAGCGAAGGCGGCCACCTCGGCGAGGACGCGATCAGGCTGGGCGACGGTTTGTTCGGCGGTCTTCACGCTCAGGGTCCGGCTGGCGGCGCGGGCGGCCTTGGCTTCCTCCTCCGCCATGCGTTGCCGGCGCTCGGCATTCTCAACGGCTTTGCTCCGGTCGGCGGCCAGTTGCTGCTTCTCGGCGGCCACTTCCTCCGGTGTTTGCGCCGGGGCCAGTTCTTTCAGGCGAGCGCTGACCTCATCGGGCAGCATGGAGGTGCGCACGCTGAGGAGATCCTTGTTCGCCAGCAGCATGACCGTGCCGGTGGCGGTGTTGAAGCTGCGCACGGCGACATCGGTGAAGAGCAGGCCGTCCTTCAGGCGGAGCTCCTTGAGGGGCAGGTTGACGTCAACCGTCACCGCCACGGCGGGACCGGCCAGGAACGCGGCGAGGGAGAGGAGGAGCAGGCGCGGATTCATGTCGGGAAGCTTAGGGCGACAGGAAGGTTTTCGCAAGCCTGTGGCGGGATTGAATCGAGATAGGGCGCGACCGCTGGGCGCGCCGATTCTAATTCGCGACGGGCCCAGCGGTCCCGCCCTACCCCAAGCCCGTCACCCGCCCAGGTAGGCGGCCTTGAGGTCGGGATTGTTCCGGAGCTCGGCGGACGGGCCTTGCATCGCGACCACGCCGGTTTCGAGGACGTAAGCGTCGTGCGAGATCTCGAGGGCGAGGTTGGCGTTCTGCTCGACGAGCAAAATGGTGATGCCGTGGCTCTGGTTGATCTCCACGATCTTCTCAAAAATGGTGCTGATGAGCTTGGGGGCGATGCCGAGCGAGGGCTCGTCGAGCATGAGCAGCTGTGGCTCGCCCATGAGCGCGCGGCCGATGGCGAGCATCTGCTGCTCGCCGCCGGAGAGCGTGCCGGCGGCCTGGGTGAGGCGCTCTTTCAGGCGGGGGAAGATGCTGAAGACGTAGTCGCGGTTCTGCGCGATCTTCGCCTTGTCGGTCTTGAGGTAGGCGCCCATCGCGAGGTTCTCGTCGACGGAGAGGTTGGAGAACACCATGCGGCCCTCGGGCACGTGGCAGAGGCCGCGGGCGACGATCTGGTGCGGCGGGAGCTTCGAGATGTCCTCGCCCTTGAAGGTGATGCCGCCCTGCTTGGCCCGGAGCAGGCCGGAGATGGTGCGCAGGGTGGTGGTCTTGCCCGCGCCGTTGCCGCCGATGAGCGTGACAATGCGGCCCGCCTCGATGTGGAACGACACGTCCCGCAGCGCGCTTATGGCGCCGTAGCAGACCTCGAGATTTTTAACCGTCAGCATGGGCTCAGTGGTGCGAGAGGGATTTCTGGTGGTCCTCGCCGAGGTAGGCTTCGATGACCTTCGAGTTCGTCTGGATCTCGGCCGGGTTGCCCTCGGCGATCTTGACGCCGTAGTCGAGGACGGCGATGCGCTGGCAGACGCCCATGACGACCTTCATCGAGTGCTCGACGAGCAGGATGGATAGTCCGAACTGCTTTTGGACCTGCTGGATCAGGCGGATGAGGTCGACCTTCTCCGTCGGGTTCATGCCGGCGGCCGGCTCGTCGAGGAGGAGGAGCTTGGGCTTGGTAGCGAGGCAGCGGACGATCTCGAGGCGGCGCTGTTCGCCGTAGGGGAGGCTCTTGGCGGGGGCGTCGCGGAAGCGGCGGAGGTTGAAGATGTCGAGCAGTTCCTCGGCGCGCTTGGTGATGGCGGCCTCGTCGCGCTGGAAGGCGCCGAGGCGGATCAGGGTGTGGATGGCGGCGGTCTCGCGGTGGAGGTTGCAGGCGACGCGGACGTTGTCGAAGACCGAGAGCGAGCCGAAGAGGCGGATGTTCTGGAAGGTGCGGGCGATGCCGCGCTCGACGATCTCGTTGACGCGCAGGCCGGCCAGCGGCTGGCCGTCGAAGTGGACCGAGCCGGACGTCGGCTGGTAGACGCCGGTCATGAGGTTGAAGACGGTGGTCTTACCCGCGCCGTTGGGGCCGATGAGGCCGACGAGCTCGCCGTCGTTGACGGTGAAGTCGACCGCGTTCACGGCGGTGAGGCCGCCGAACTTGATGGTCGCCTGGTTGAGCTGGAGGAGGGCGGGCATCAGAGCTTCGTCTTGCCGAACTTGAAATTGAAGAGCCCCTGCGGCCGCATGATCATGAGCACGATCAGCAGCAGCGAGTAGATGATCATGCGGTATTCGGCGATCGGGCGCAGGACCTCGGGGAGGAGCGTGAGCAGGATGGCGGCGAGGATGACGCCAAGGGTGTTGCCCATGCCGCCGAGGATGACCATGACGACAATCTCGATGCTTTTGGTGAAGTCGAAGCCCGTCGGGGTGATGGTCATCTTAAAGTGGCCGTAGAGCCCGCCTGCCGCGCCGGCGAAGAAGGCACCGATGACAAAGGCCACGATCTTGTAGCGCGTGGTGTTGAGGCCGACGGCCTCGGAGGCGACCTCGTCGTCGTGCGTCGCGAGGAAGCCGCGGCCGTAGGTCGAGTGGACGAGGCTGGTGACGGTGAACACGCTCAGGGCGACGAAGGACATGACCCAGAAGATCGAGGTGTAGGCCGGGATGCCGTTGAGGCCGAGGGCGCCGCCGAGGAACTCGACGTTCTGGAAGATGACGCGGATGATCTCGCCGAAGCCGAGGGTGACGAGGGCGAGGTAGTCGCCCTTGAGGCGGAGCGAGGGGATGCCGACCGCGAGGCCGGCCAGCGCAGCGCCGAGGCCGCCGGCGGTGAGCGCGGCGAGGAACATCAGGCCCTGCTGGAAGACGGTGCCGCCCTCCTCGCCGAGGAGCCGGGGCCCGATAAACAGCGAGACGGCGGCGGCGAGGTAGGCGCCGACCGACATGAAGCCCGCGTGGCCGAGGGAGAACTGGCCGGTGTAGCCGTTCACCAGGTTGAGCGAGACGGCCAGGATGATGTTGATCCCGACGCCGATGAGGATGTCGAGGTGGTAGGGATCAATGCGGTCCGAGAAATGCGAGACGCCGTAGGCGGCGAGCAGACCGATCAGGAGATA
>DAORVZ010000306.1:1382-3577 GCA_035434005.1 Lacunisphaera sp. | reverse complement strand
GGGCGGCACCTGGCAGAAACAGAAAGTCCGCCAGACCAGCCGCAATTTCAACCCCACGCCCTTCGCCAGCATGCTGACCGCCGCGGATCCGGCGCTCCGCTTCAATCCCTTCATCGACTACACCGCTCCCGGTGCCCCCTCGCAGGCGGCCTTGCTGGAGACCCTCTCCCTCTATCCGTCCCTCGTGTCGGTGCGGAAACAGACGGGGATGGATTTCTCGGCCAACGGCGACCTCATGGAGGTCCTGGGTGGCACGGCGAAGATGGCTTTTGGCGGCTCCGCCGGCCGCGATGAGGTGGACAGCACCACGATCAACTTCTCCTCCGCCCTGGTTCCCGTGGCGACCACGACCGCGGTCGCCGGCAGCCAGAAATCGCAGGCCGTGTTCGCCGAGTTTTCCCTGCCGGTGTTCGGCAAGGCCAACGCCCGGCCCCTGTTCCGCCGGCTGGATCTCAATGTGGCCGGACGCCACGAGGAGGTCGGCCCCTTCTCCAAGACGGTGCCGAAATACGGCGTCTCGTGGACCCCTGTGCCGTCCCTGCTGGTGCGCGGCAGTTGGAGCGAGGGTTTCCGCGCCCCCGGCGTCACGGAATACCTGACCGCCCCCGAAGTGCGGACCTCGACGCTCAGCGACCCCCGCCGGACTCCCCCCACGACGCCCGGCATCATCGAGTCGCGCGGCTCCAACCTCTCGCCCCGGCCGGAGCTGTCCGAGAACAGCTTCGCGGGCCTCGTCTACGAGCCGGCGTTCGTCAAGGGGCTGAGCGTGCAGGTGAACTACTACGACACGATCCAGAAGGATCTGCTGCAATTGCTCAGCGCGCAGACGATGATCAACAACGAGGCGCTCTTCGCCGACCGGATCACCCGCGCCGCGCCGACCGCCGCCGACACGGCGCTCAATCAGCCCGGCCAGATCACGGCGATCAACCGCGTGTTCGCGAACTTCGGCCGCGTCGTGAACCGCAGCATGGATGTGACGTTCGACTACCGCCTGCCGTGGGAGCAGTTCGGCCGGTTCCGCGTGAACGCCGCCGCCAGCCGGACGCTCGAGGCCACCCGCCAGCTCGCCCCCGGCCAGCCGCCCGTGATTCTCGATGACGACACCGCCTCGCCGCCCAAGTGGCGGGTCAACGCCGCCGTGTTCTGGAACAAGGGCGACTGGAGCGGTTCGGCCTTCTACTCGCGGGTCAACGGCTTCACCAGCAACAGCGCGGGCAACACCCTGACGGCCAACAGCACCTCCGTCACCTACTACCCGACGCCGGCGGTGTCCAAGCTCGACGTGCGCGTCGGCTACGAGTTCCGCAACGGTATCTGGCGCGACTACGGCAAGGGCCTCCGGGTGAACGTCGGCGTGAACAACGTCTTCGACCAGGAGCCGCCCTTCTCCGACACGATCTGGGGCTTCAACGCCGGCCTGCACAGCCAGTATATCATGGGCCGCGCCGTCGAGCTCTCGTTCGTCCTGCCGCTCTGAGCCCCGCGTCATTATTCCGCCGCCGCCGCGCAACCAATCGCGCGGCGGCGGGTCAGTCCGTTTCCCTCTCCATGAAAAACATCCCCCTGCTCCTGGCGGCCTGCGTCGCCTTTCTGCCCGCTGTCATCACCGCCCAGGGCACCGACACGGTGCCGACCTCCGCGCCCGCCACGCGCACGCGCCCGGGCCTCCAGGCCGGCGACCTGGCGCCGGACTTCACCGCCGTCGGCCCCGACGGCAAGGAGATGAAGCTCTCCGACTTCCGCGGCAAGACGGTGCTGCTCGACATCTGGGCGACCTGGTGCGGGCCCTGCGTGGCCTCGATGCCGCACAACAGCGCGCTGGCGGAGAAACACGCCAAGGACGGCCTCGTCATCCTCGCCGTCTGCGCCGATGACTCCCGCGCCAACTATGACGGCTGGGTGAAGCGCAACAGCGCCAAATACAAGTTCCTCACCGCCCACGACACCCCGGGCAAGGCCAACTGGGACCAGTCCGTCTTCAACACGCAGTATGGCGTCAGCGGGTTTCCCACGCTCTTCCTGATCGACAAGGCGGGCCGGCTCGTTGGCCAGACCAGTGGCGGCGGCCCGGGGGAGAATCCTTATTTGCTCCGCCTCCTCGCCAAGGGCGGCGTGCCGGTTGACATCTCCCACCTCCCGCCGGAGGAAAAGCGCGAGCGCAAATCCGTGCCGATGATGGGCAAGACCATGGC
>DAORVZ010000306.1:0-1282 GCA_035434005.1 Lacunisphaera sp. | reverse complement strand
CTCTCCTCGTTCAAGGGCAAGCCCGTGCTCATCTCCTTCTGGACCGGGGCGCGTTCGCCCGGCGAAGATTTCGCGAAGCTCGCCGCCGCCTACAAGGACCAGGGGCTCGCCGTTTGGGCCATCAACGTGGGCACGGACCGCGCCGAGTTCGACACCTGGGCCAAGGCCCACGCGGCCGGGCTCGGTTACACCGTCTCCTGGGATCCCGCCGGGAAGGCCGTCATGGAATCCCTGTCCTACATGAAGTTCGGCATCGGCATGTATCCCGCCTTCATGGTGGTGAACGCCGAGGGCTTTTTTCGCGGCGGCCTGATCGGCATGGGGCCGAAGATCCCGGTCTGGATGCGCCAGAGCCTGCAGGTCGCCGACCTCAAGCTCAGCGCCGGGGACAAGGCCGCGGTGGACCAGGTGCTCAATGATATGTTCGCCGCCCGCGACAAGGCGGCTGCGGCTCCCGCCGGCGGCATGATGATGGCAACGGCCACCACGCCCATGGCGGGTGGCGGCATGGCGGCGGCGAAAAAAGTCGTCACGCTCGCCGCCGGCGCCGTCGCGCCGGACTTCGTGATGCGCGACATCCACGACAAGGAGGTCCGCCTCTCCGACTTCAAGGGCAAGGTCGTCATCCTCGACTTCTGGGCCACCTGGTGCGGGCCGTGCATCGCCTCGATGCCGCACACCAACGAGCTGGCCGCCCGTTACAAGGATCAGGACGTCGTGGTTCTCGCCTCCGGCACGAGCGACACCATCGCCAAGTTCAAGGAGTGGATCCCCAGGAACCAGCCGAAGTATCCGGCGCTCCAGTTCGTGTTCGACCCGCACGAGCGCGGCGCGGCCACCTTCGAGGAGCGGGCCTCCAGCAAGCTCTACGGGGTCACGGGCATCCCCACGCAGTTCGTCATCGGCCGCGACGGCAAGATCGTGGCGACGATCATCGGCAACGGGGGCAAGGAAGACGCCCGCACCGAGGCCGCGCTGGCGCTCGCCGGCGTGAAGGTCGACGAGGGCACGGCCGCGAAGGGCCGCGCGGCTCTGCAGGCCGACGTCGAGGAGGCGAAGATCCGCGAACAGGAAGTCGCCGACGAGCTGATCAACCCGAAGCCCGCTTTCCGCGAAAACTTCGGCAAGCTCAAGGCCGGCGAGGCCCTGCCGGCGGATGTCACCGTGCTGACCGCCGAGGGCCAGGAAGCGAAATTCTCCGAGCTCACCAAAGGCAAGACCGTCGTGATGACCGTCTGGTCCGGCAGCAACGGCCCGACGGGTGAGGCGCTGGCCTTCATGG
>DAORVZ010000305.1:0-3597 GCA_035434005.1 Lacunisphaera sp. | reverse complement strand
GCTTGCGCTGGACGCGGCGGCCGAGCTCGGCCACCTCCTCCTCGCGGCCGTGGAAGTAGCTGCGGGTGTCCTCGGTGAAGGAGACCAGGCCGAGCCAGGGGTTGGCCGCGTCCACGGTGGCGACCGGCGCGGCGCCGGAACGCTCAACTTTTAACGCTGAACTCTTAACGTTTAAGTCAGGCACAGGTGAATGGGGGTTTTCCGGGGTCATTGGGCGTTAAAAGTTAAACGTTGGGCGTAGAGCGTAGAGCGTTGAGCGTTTGGCCCGAGCCGGCGGGCGGTTGCCACGGAACGCTGAACGCCGAACTTTGAACTCTGAACGCCCAAGTCGGAACTGCTGCACTCATTTGATGGTCTTTTTGTTGTTTTGCGCTGTGCGGATACTCGCGGCGAATATCCTGATCAATTCATCCGCTTCCGTGAGAATTTCGGTGAGCAACTGCGGCTTGGCCACGAGTTGGGCGCGCGCAACCAAGCGCAGCCAACGCCGCGCTTCCCGCAGTTCCTTGGCGCAAATCCGCAGCTTATGCACAAAGTCCGCGCGGGATTCGGCGCTCTCCGCCTCGCCGTGGTGCCCGTATGGCGAGGTGCCAGAGCGAGCAACTGGTCGGCGATGTGCAAGCCGGCACCGGTGCGCTTCATGGTCTCAGTCACCCGGATGATGCGCACCGCGAAATCCAACAGCCGATCTTCAAGGTCAAATTTGTCGGTCATTCAGCGTTGGGCGTTCGGCGTTCGACGTTTAGCGTTCTTCACGCGCGGCGCGCGTGAAAGAATTCCTGCAGCCGCGCCACGAACTCCGGCGGCGGCTCGCCCCCGGGCACGCGGCTGAAATGCACGGCCTTGAACTTCTCGGGCACGACGGCGTCGGCCTCGGTGGTGCCATCGATGCAGACCGGCAGGATGAACACCGCGCCGTCCGCCATGCCGCGCGTGCGGTCCACGGCGTCGCTCCACTCCCGGCGGAAATACCCCTCGTGCCGCCGCTGCGTGGCGGCGGAGACGACGGGCAGGAAGAAGGAGCAGCGCGCGATGTTGCTCCGGATCTTGCGGTCGTAGTCGTCGCCGCTCTCCAGCCGATCCAGGTCGAACCAGATCGTGAGGCCGGCGGCGTCGAGGACGGCCTTGAGCTTCTTCACGGCGGCCAGGTCCTCGCGGGCGTAGCTGATGAAGACGGCGTGCTCCGGCATCTCGCGGGCCGGGGGCAGGAAACGCGCGGGGGCGTCCGCAGCCGCCGACCCGCCGCCGCGGCGCGCCATCCAGCGGCGGTGCAGCTCCGCGACAAACTCCGTGGCGCCGGAAAACATGCGGGTGCGCACGCTGACCTGCTGGAGGAAGGACACCAGGCGCACATCCTTCAGGCTGTGGCTGTCGGCGAGGATCTCGCCCACGTCGCGCGGGTCGGAGAGGCGGCGGCGCTTGGTCATGCGCAGGAAGAGCCGCGCGAGCCAGTTGGAGAAATCGCTGCCGATGACGAGCAGGTGGTTGTGCTCGAGGGCGTGAAAGAGCTTCTCGGGCGTCAGGTGCTCGCTCTGCAGCGCGCAGACGAATTCCAGCATGTCCTCGTCGGAGATGACGTAGGTGGGCGACGCGGAAAGGCGGCCGAGCAGGTGGTAGACGACGGGGCGCGGGAGGTCGTCGCGCTCGACGGGCAGGTCGGCCACGCGGTTGGGGGCGTAGGCGATGACCTCGGTGTTGGTCGCGCCGCCGAAGCGCACGGCGTTGACCGCCTGCTCGAGCAGCGGGTCGAAGGTCATCGAGACGTAGAGGTTGAAGTCGGTGATCTCGGCGAGCTGGCGCAGCGCGGGCGGCGGGGTGAAATTGGCCTCGCGCATGATGGTGCGCAGCCGGGTGTAGGCTTCCTCGCGCCGACCGTGGTTGGCGAGGTAGGCGCAGACGACGTCGTTCAGCAAAAGCGGCTTCGCGAGCGGGGCGGGGTCGACGCCGAGGCGGGCGGCGAGTTTCTCGGCGAGCCATTCCAGGAGGAGGCGGGGCCCGGTCTCGGTCTCCACCTGGAGGAGTTCGGGGCCGACGATGGGGATGACGCGCTTCTCCTCGATGTAGTTGAGCAGGTCTTCCCAGACGTCGTCGTGCAGGGGGGCGGTGGTGAGGGACGCGGCGGCGGATTCGGGGTGCATCAGGGGGGGGTGGACCGACGGGAAAGGGGGGAGAACTTTTAACGTTTAACGCTCAACGTTGAACGTCCAAGGACCGGACATCGGAATGGACCCGTGCTGGAGTGGGAGTGGTTTTCACTTGGGCGTTAAAAGTTGAGCGTTAAACGTTGGGCGTTCGCTCCTCCGCTCAGAGCGGCCGGACCGATTTCAGGATTTCCTCGAAGCGCGGGTCGGGCTTCAGCGGCGCGAAGTAGGGATGGTCGCGCAGTTCCGCCGGGGTGATGGTGCTGGGCCCCGCGAACAACCGGCGCAGCGCGGCCAGGGCCTCCTCGTGCTGCCCGGCGGCGGCGTAGGTGCTCGCGACCCCCAGCCAGGTCACCGCGAGAAACTTGTCCTGCCGCACCAGTTCTTCCATCGCCTGCCACAGCTCCTTGCCCGCGCCGTCCGTGCCGGCGCAAACACGGGCCCGGGCCAGATCAACCCGCACCACCGGTTCCTGTCGGGGCGACCAGCGGCGGGCGCCGTAAGCCGCCACCGCAGCCTCGGCGAATTTCTTCGCCCCCGCCTGGTCCCCGCGCAGCCGGGCCAGCTCGGCCCGCAGCAGGGACACGGGCTGGTTGATGGCCCCGCCAATGTGGGCGACCCACTCCTCGCGCGGATCCGCGCGGATCCGGTCGGCGGCGGCCAGGTCGCCCGCGCGCAGGGCGATGGCATAGGCCTTGCCCAAACCATAAGTGTCCGCCGGCAGCGGCGGCAGCGCATCGCGCTGTTGCCGCCAGGCGCTCCGCTCGCCGCCGAGGGCGAATTGGGCATCGATGAAGAAAGGCGGCATGATGGTATCGTCGGGAAACAGGGTCATCAGGCGCGGCGCCAGGGCGGGCAGCACGGCATAGCGGTGCAAGGCAAACAGGGTCTCGAGGTAGCTCGAGCCCGCCCGCCTTTCATGGGGGTTCAATTCCACCGCCCGTTCCAATTGCGCCACGGCGTCCGGCCAGCGGCCAAGGCGGCGGTAGGTGATGCCCAGCAGATACCGCAACTGGTCGTCATTGGGCAGGCTGGCCGCCGCCGCGGTGAACTCCGCCAGGGCCTTGGGCCAGTCGTTCTCGCACAGGTAGGCGTAGGCGCCCTGCGCCATGCGGGTCTCCGGCGCATCGGGTGCCAGCCGCTGCACCTCGGCCAGCGCCGCCGCCGCCCGGGCCCGGCGCTCGGGCGTGGGGTCAATCGCGCCAAACCAATACATCACGCCATGGACAAAGGCCAAATCGGCGTGCACCAGGGCCAGTTGCGGGTCGCGCGCCAGGGCCTGCTCATACAGCGCGATGGTGGAGTCGTATTCGGCTCGCAGGGTGTTGGCCCCGAACCGCTGCTTCAGCAGCTTCGCCCGCTGGTAGAATTCGTAGGCCTGCAGGTCCTGCGTGGGGCGACGCTCGATGAGTGAGCGTTCGCCGGGCGTCAGCGTGGCCTTCAGCGCGGCGGCGAT
>DAORVZ010000304.1:0-3597 GCA_035434005.1 Lacunisphaera sp. | reverse complement strand
CAGGCTCCGCGCGCGGTGCGTTCGCCCGGTGGTGTGCTTGAGGCCAAGTCCGGCCGTTCACCGCGCCATTACCTCGCCGCCACCGTGGGCGACCAGCTCAAGCTCCGACACGGCGCACGCGCCAAGGTCTTCGGTGTGGCCGACAAGGACCGCGCCGCCATCCTGATGTCCGGCAAGCTCGCCGACGGCGCCTACTGGACGGAGGACGGCCGCGTCGTCACGTCCACCTACTACCGGCCGGAACTGCCCGCCTATCTCACGGTCTTCAACGCCGAGCAGCGCGCCGAGAAACTCCACGGCGGCGAATGGACACGCCTGCTCGACCCCTCCGTCTATGATTCCGTCCAGGGGCCGGATGATGCGCCGGGAGAGAGCAAAGCGGTGGGATTCACCAGCACATTCCCCAAGCGGCTCGACGGCGGGCAGGCGCGGATCGGCAAGGACTACTACGACGCCTTTGACTATACGCCTTGGAACAACGACCTCATCGCGGACCTTGCCCGGGCGGTCATCACCCAGGAGCAACTCGGCGAGGCCGACGGGTCGCCGGATCTGCTCGCGATCGGTTTTTCCCAGCCGGACAAAATCGGCCACGCTTACGGCCCGGACAGCCATGAGGTGATGGACTCGATCCTGCGGCTCGACCGCACGCTCGCCGGGTTGTTTCAGTTCCTCGACGAAAAGGTCGGGCTGGCCAACTGCAACATCGTGTTGACCGCCGACCACGGGGCCGCGCCGCTGCCCGAGCGGAACCCTGCCCAAGGTGGCCGCGTCCGGGGTGCCGATTTCGACCAGGTGGTCTACGCCGCGCTCGATCGGCAGTTCGGCACCTTAACGGACAACGAGCGCTGGGCCGTGCGCGACGGTCTGGGCTACCACCTCAACCCAGCCGCGCTGGCGCAGAAAAAAATCAGCGCATCTCGGCTGGAGGATGCCGTGCAGGCGGCCCTGCGGAGTATTCCCGCCGTCGCCTCCGCCTACACGCGGGCCCAGTTGACGGATCCGGCGCCGCTCGACGCCATGGGCGAAGCCCTGCGGCTGAGCTTCTATCCGCCGCGCAGTCCGGATGTGTTGGCGGTGCTCAAGCCTTACTTCATCGACCGCGCCGCGCCCGGCACGACCCATGGCACCCCTTACGACTACGACAACCATGTGCCGCTGCTTTGGTATGGTGCCGGGGTGAAATCCGGCCTGCATCCCGAGCAGGTGGGCGTGGATGACCTGGCGCCGACGCTGGTGCGGCTGCTGGGCTTGCCGCCCCTCCCGCAGGCCGCCGGGCGGATCCTTTTCTGAGTCCGCCCGCCCCTCTCGGCGCCCGGCCCGGTTCCCAGGCCGAACAGAAATACTTTTGACGCACCCAGCGTCCGCGCGAATGTAATCTCCTCCTAACCTTATGTGCTCCTCCTGCCCTCCGTCCGCCGGTTCGCCGGCCCGTCGCAACTCCGCCCGCGTGCTCGCCGCCGCCGCCCCGCGCCCGGCCTCGGTCAAGTCCGCGCCGATCCCGCGCATCCCGAAGTCGCCGCGCATCCTCACGACCACCGTCGGCTCCTACCCGGTGCCGGACTGGCTGGCCGCCCTGCCCAGCGAGCAGGCGGTGATCGACGCCACGCGCGTCGTCTTTGACCTCCAGCGCCAGGCCGGCATCGACCTGCCGACCGACGGCGAGCTCTACCGCTTCGATGTGAACCATCCGGACACGAACGGCATGATCGAGTATTTCATCCGCCCTATGGCCGGGATCTCGTCGGTCGTGGGCCGCTCCACCACGGAAGAATTCTCCCGCCACTCGCCGATGGGTTTCCGCCGCAAGCCCGCCGGCGTGGTCGAGGGCGCGCTCGGCGAGGGTTCGCTCAACCTGCTGGCCGACTGCCAGCGCGCCGCCGCCGTTGCGGGTGGCCCCTTCAAGTTCACCGTCACGAGCCCCTACATGCTGGCCCGCACGCTGCTCGACCACCATTACGGCAGCTTCTCCAAGCTGACGATGGCGCTCGGCGAGGTGCTGGCCGCCCAGATGCCCGGCCTGCCCGCCGCGTGTCTGCAGGTCGACGAGGCCAACATCCCCGGCAACCCGGCCGACGGCCCGCTCGCCGCCGCCTCGATGAACCTCCTGCTCGACCGCATTGACCGGGGCACGGAGCGCGCCGTGCACTTCTGCTTCGGCAACTATGGCGGCCAGACGATCCAGTCCGGCAACTGGCGCAAGCTGCTCGACTTCCTCAACGCCCTGCACACCGACCACCTCGTGCTCGAGTTGGCGCACCGCCCGGCGGCCGACCTCGACGCCCTGAAGCACATCGACAAGAAAATCACCCTCGGCGTCGGCGTGATCGACATCAAGGTGAACCACATCGAGACGGCCGACGAGGTCGCCGCCCGCATCGAGGCCGTCGAGAAGAAGGTCGGCGCGGGCCGCGTGGGCTGGGTCCATCCCGACTGCGGTTTCTGGATGCTCAAACGCTCCATCGCCGACCGGAAGCTGGAAGCCCTCGTCCGCGGCCGCGACAAATATCTCGGCCGCTGAACCCGCATGAAATTCCTCCTGCTCTGCGCCAGCCTGTTGCTCCCGGCCAGCGCCTTGGCCCAGGCACCCAAGCCGGAAACCACGCCGACCGAGTTCCCGGGCGCCGAGACGTTTGTCTATCGCGAGGGCTCGGTGCCGATGCGGCTGTTCGTGGTGAAGCCGGCCGGCTGGAAGGCCGGCGACCGCCGCCCCGCGCTCATGTTCTTCTTCGGGGGCGGGTGGACGACCGGCACGCCACAGAGCTCCATCTTCTGGGCCAGGTTCGCGGCCGAGCTCGGTATGGTCGGCATCGCGCCCGATTACCGCACGAAGGGGCGGCATGACGTTTCGCCGTTGGGTTCCGTGGCCGACAGCCGCGCGGCCTTGCGCTGGGTGCAGGACCACGCGGGCGAACTCGGACTCGATCCCGCGCGCATTGCCGTGGGTGGCAACTCCGCCGGCGGGCACGTCGCACTCTGGACGGCGCTCGCGGCCACGCCGCCGGGTTCCGATCCCGCGGAAGCACCGCGCCTCAAGCCCGCCGCTCTCATCCTGTTCAGCACGGTGTCGGACACCTCGCCGAAACTGGGTTACACGCCGAAACGTTTCGGCGCCGACGCCACGGCGCTTTCACCGCTCGACCAACTCGACGCTAACATGCCGCCGGTGCTGGCTTTCCATGGCGACGCCGACAAGACCGTGCCGCTGGCGCAGGCCATCGCGCTCCGCGACAAGCTCATGGAGGGCGGCAATGCGTGCGAACTGCACATCGTTCCCGGCGGCGGCCACAATTTCGGCAACGATGTCCCCGAGTGGCGGGAGAAATCGCGCGAGTTGATGATCGCGTTCCTGAAGCAGCAGAAGCTGCTGCCTTAGCAATCACCACCAGTTGCGCTGCGCGGCGGCGGTGAGGGCATCATCGAGCGGGGCGAGGTAGGGGTGCCAGAGTTTTTCCCACTCAAGGCTGACGCAGCCGGTGAACTCGGCCGCCAGCGCCGCGCGCAGCGGGGGCATGGCGAACTCGCCTTCGCCGGGCAGCACGTAGGAGAACGGGTGTTTGGCGCTGGGCTGGCTGGTGCTGTCCTTCACGTGGATGT
>DAORVZ010000303.1:0-3604 GCA_035434005.1 Lacunisphaera sp. | reverse complement strand
CTGCCCGGCGATGCCGACGGGCTGCGCGAGATCGCCGAATCCACCACCATCCCGATTGCCGCCGGCGAACGCCTGTTCACCCGCTGGCAATTCCAGGAGCTGCTGGAGAAACGCGCGGTGCGCATCGTGCAGCCCGACCTCGCGCACGCCGGGGGCATCTCCGAGGTCCGCCGCATCGCCGCCATGGCGGAATCCCGCGACGTCCTGCTCGCGCCGCACTGTCCACTCAGCCCGGTGGCCTTGGCCGCCAGCCTGCAGGTCGCCGCCACCTGCCCGAATTTCCTGATCCAGGAGCATGTGACCCTCGGGGAGACGCTGCTCATGAAGCCATTCGTGCTCGAATCAGGCTACCTCAAGGTGCCGGACGGCCCGGGTCTCGGCATCGAGCTGGACGAGCGCAAGCTGGCCGCCGAGTCGTTCGACGGGGTCTGGGACAATCCCCGCTTCACGGCGGAGGACGGCGGCTTTGCGGAATGGTGAGAGCACCGAAACCATGACCCGATTCATTTCCTGCGACTGGGGCACCTCCCGATTCCGGCTGCGGCTGGTTCACAAGGATCCTCTTCGGATTATCGCCGAGCACACCACGGATGAGGGTGTCCAAAACCTGACCACCAGCCAGGCGACCGGAGGCGGGCGGCATGCACTTCTGGCCGGGGTGCTGGAACGGGGCCTCGCCGCCCTTGGCCTCAGCGATCAACCCGACCTGCCGGTCGTGATGTCTGGCATGGCCTCATCCACCCTTGGGTGGCAATTGCTTCCCTATGCCCACCTGCCGGCACCGATCGACGGACACACCCTGCGGTTTGTCGATTTCCAACACGGCGGCCGCAAGATCCGGCTGATTTCCGGACTGCAAAGCGCCAGCGATGTCATGCGCGGAGAAGAGGTGGAAGTGGTCGGCCTCATGGCCGATCCCGGCCGGCGCGCCCTGGCGGACAACAGTGTCGTCATCCTGCCCGGCAGCCATTCGAAGCATGTGCGGCTAAGCGCCGGTCAAATCGTGGAATTCACCACCTACCTGACGGGCGAACTCTTCGGCCTGTTGGCGCATAACAGCACCCTGGCAAATCCGGATCCCCAGCTCTTCGATGCGGAAACGTTCATCACCGGCCTGCACGCAAGCAGGACTCTCGGTCTGAGCGCCGCCCTCTTCCAGACCCGCGCGCGTGCCGTTCTCGGACAACTGGCCGCCAAACACAGCCAGTCCTTCCTGAGCGGCGCACTGATCGGGGCCGAGATTGCCGCCTTGGCGGAAACGCCGGCGAAGCACATGGTGCTGGCAGCGGGCGATACCCTGGCGGGCCCGTATGGCTTGGCGCTCCAAGAGCTGCTGCCTGGTGCTTCCGTCGAACACGTGGCTCCGGCCGAGCTGGCCCTCGCGACGGTGCGCGGCCAAGCCAAGCTCCTCCACTCCTGATGAGCTGCCCCCACCCCTTCGATGCCCGGCGTTTCGCCGCGATGCCCTTGATTGGCATTCTCCGTGGACAACCGGCGCGGGTCATTGAACCGTTGGTGCAGGCCTTGGCGGACGGCGGCTTCACCGCCCTGGAAATCACCATGAACTCTCCCGGTGCCGCTGCCCAAATCCACGCGGCGGTGAACAAGGCCGGGGATCGGATCGCCATCGGGGCTGGCACCGTGACCAGCTTGGCTGAGTTGGATGAAGCTCATACCGCCGGCGCCAGCTTCATCGTCACGCCGATCGTGGTGCCGGAGGTGATCACGGAATGCGTGCGGCGCGGGCTGCCGGTTTTCCCGGGGGCGTTCACCCCGACCGAAGTCCACCAGGCTCATCGACTCGGAGCCACCATGGTGAAGTTGTTTCCCGCCAACCGGCTGGGGCCCGGCTATGTGCGCGACTTGCAGGCGCCGCTATCCTCGGTTCGCCTCCTCGCCACGGGGGGCATCACGCCCGAGGTCATTCCCGAATATGTCGCGGCAGGAGTCGCGGGCTTCGGCATTGGCAGCCCGCTGCTCACACCGGCCCGGATCGAAACCGGTGATTGGGACTGGCTGCGGCAACGGGCCCGGGAATTCTGCGCGGCCTGGGCAGCCTCACGCGCGGATACCGACCCATGATCTCCCGGGCCGCGCGCACCCTGGGGGCGATCCTGCTTCCTTGGATGGGGGCTCCGGCCGCTTGGTCCGCCGATGCGGCGTTGGAGCGGGGCTTTGCCGATCCGCCGGCGGAAGCCCGGCCGTGGGTGCTGGCCGTGGCCTTGGACGGCAACCTGTCCCGCGATGGGATCACCGCCGATCTCGAGGCGATGGCGCGCGTCGGTCTCGGCGGACTGGTGTTCTACGAGGTCGAGCAGGGCACGCCGCCCGGTCCGGTGCGCTTCGGCTCCCCGGCCTGGCGGGAAACGTTCCAACATCTCATCACCGAAGCGGACCGCCTCGGTCTCCGGGTCAACCTGCACAATGCTGCGGGCTGGACCGGCAGCGGCGGACCCTGGATCACTCCGGAACTCGCGATGCAACGGGTTGTCTGGGCGGAGACGACGCTGACGGGACCGCGACATTTCGACGACACGCTGCCGCAAGCCGCGGCTGTCCGCGGTTATTACCGGGACATCGCGCTGTTCGCCTATCCCACGCCGGACACGGAATATCGTATCCCCCGGATCCGGGGCCGGGCCGGCGCCCCGGACACGCGGATGGAGGTGTCGCTCCGGACGGACTACCCGGAACTGGCGCCCACGGCCGTAGTGCCGCGCGCCCGTCTGGTGAACCTGACCGCCTCGCTCGCCCCCGACGGGCGGCTGGTCTGGGACGTGCCTGAGGGCCGCTGGACGCTCGTGCGCCTGGGCGCCACCGCCACCGGCAAGGAGAACCTGCCCGCGCCGCCGGAAGGAAGGGGCCTGGAATCCGACAAACTGAGCAAGGCGGCGACGGAACATCATTTCCGCGCCATGCTCGGCCCGCTGCTCGCGGACAATCGGCTCCACACCGGCGCCGGCCGCACGCTCGTCTCCACTCATATCGACAGTTGGGAAGTCGGCGCGCAGAATTGGACGCCGGAATTCCTGGAGGAGTTCCGACGGCGACGGACCTACGACCCTCTCCCGCTGCTGCCGGTGCTGAGCGGCCGCGTGGTGGACTCGTTGGAGGTTTCCGAGCGTTTCCTCCGCGACTGGCGCCAGACCGTCGCGGATTTGCTGGGGGACAATTACGTCGGCCATCTCCGCGCACTCGCCGGCGCGCACGGCCTGCGCCTTACGATGGAAGCCTACGACCAGTTGCCGGCCAACGATCTCGTCATCGCCGGCCGGGCCGACGAGCCGATGGGGGAATTCTGGTCCCGGGACCGGCTCCGCTGGGCGCACACGCTGCGGGCCATGGCGTCGGCCGCGCATGTTTACGGCCGCCCGATAGTGGCCGCGGAGGCCTTCACCGCCAACCGTCTGGAAAAGTGGCAGGGGCATCCGGGCAACCTCAAGATCCTGGCCGACCTAGCCTTCACCGAGGGCGTCAACCGCCTCGTGATCCACCGCTATGCGTTCCAACCCTGGACCCAGCCGGCGCGCCAGCCCGGCCTGAGCATGGGCCCGTGGGGCCTGCATTATGAACGCACCCAGACTTGGTGGGAGCAATCGCGGCC
>DAORVZ010000302.1:0-3611 GCA_035434005.1 Lacunisphaera sp. | reverse complement strand
TCCGCTGCAGCAGCCAGGCCTGCACTGGCGGCAGCAGCAGCAGGCCGGCGCACAGCGCAATGCCGGCCACGCCCCCGAGGAGTATCCACCACCCGAGGTGACGGCGTTTGGGCGGGGTGGCGACGGGATCGGGCACGACGAGCCGGAGGTTGAGCGACCATCCCAGGCGCGGCAAGCGCGGGCTGCCCAAATGCGATCAACGCTATTCCATCCGGCTTATCCTGTCAGCCTGACCGCGAGGCGCGGGACCGCAGGTTGATGTCAACCAATAGTTGACATCAACCGAGGCAAAACCCGGCTGGGTCGGTCTCGGTTCAGGGCGCGAACAGCACGCACACGGCCTGGGGCACGCTGACGGTGCTGCCCGTCGCGGTAAGGCGGCCGGTGACGGGATCAAGCTTGAAGGACACGAGGTTGTCACTGTCCTGGTTGGCACAGACCAGCCAGGCTCCGTCCGGAGTGAGGTTAAAATTGCGCGGGTGTTTGCCACCGCAGGGGGTGAACTCCACGAGTTGGAGCGTGCCATCAGCCTGGACTGAAAAGACCGCGATGCTGTCGTGCCCGCGATTGGAAGCGTAGACGAATTTGCCGTTGGGGTGGACGCGGATCTCGGCGGCGCGGTCGGGATCGGTGATCTTGAAGGCCTCGGGCAGGGTGGAGATGTGCTGGATGGGTTGCGCGGTCCCGCTGGCGGCGTCGTAGGCGCAGGCGCTGATCGAACCGACGATCTCGTTCAGGATGTAGAAGAACTTTCCGTCGCGGGAGAACTTCGTGTGACGGGGGCCGGAGCCTGGCGGCGTGGCGATGGTGCCGGCGGCGTGTGGCGTGAGGGTGCTGGTGGCGGGATCGACCTTGTAGGCGAGCACGCGGTCGAGGCCGAGGTCGGCGACGAAGGCGAAACGATTGTCGGGCGAGAAAGTGACCGAGTGCGGGTGAGGTTTTTCCTGACGCGCCTTGTTGGGCCCGAGCGGGCCGGCGTGCGCGAGGAGGGAGGAGCGCGGGCCGATGCGGCCGTCGGCGTCGAGGGGGAAGGAGGCGGTGAAGCCGCCACCGTAGTTGACGGTGACGAGCATCCGGCCCGTGGCGTCGGTGGCGAGGTGGGTGGCGCTGCCGCCGGTGCCGCGGGAGTTCAGTAGTGCGAGTTTACCGGTCGCGGCCTCGTAGGTGAAGGCAGCCGCACCGCCCGAGATATTGCCCTCGGCATCGGGACCCTCGCCGCCGGCATAGAGCACGCGGTGGTCGGGGCGCCACGCAAGAAAGGTCGGGTTGGGCGTGACGGCCGCGACGGCCGGTTTGCCGAGCACGCCGGTGGCGAGGTCGAGCGACACGGCGTAGATGCCCTTGCTCGCGCCGTCTTTCGGTGTGTAGGTGCCAATGAACATCAACTGGCTGGCGGCGGACATCGTGGAAGCGGGAGTGAAAGAGAGGGTGAGGACGGGAAGTAAGAGACGGATTTTCACAGGAGGAAACGGAGGAAACAGAGAACAAATCCAATGCCCCTCCGATCCCTCCTCTGTTTCCTTCGTTATCTCATGTGAAACTGTTCGATTAAGCCAGCGCTTCCTTGAAATGCCGGCGGCACATCGCGACGTAGCGGTCGTTGCCGCCGATCTCGACCTGGGCGCCTTCCTTGACGCCGCGGCCGTCGGCTCCGATGCGGAGATTCATCGTGGCCTTGCGGCCGCAGTGGCAGATGGTCTTCAGCTCAATGAGGTTGTCGGCCAGCGCGAGGAGCGCGGCGCTGCCGGAAAAAAGCTGCCCCTGGAAGTCGGTGCGCAGGCCGTAGCACAGGACGGGAATGCGGAGCTCGTCGGCGATGTCCGTCAGCTGCTCCACCTGGCTGCGGGTGAGAAACTGCGCCTCGTCGATCAGCACGCAGGCCACTGGCTGGGCCGCATGGGCGGAGCGGACGTGGTCCAGGATGTTTTCGTTGGGTTGCAGCACCAGGGCCTGGGCCTCGATGCCGATGCGGGATCGCACCTTGCCGACGCCGGCGCGGGTGTCGATGGAGGGCACGAAGACGAGGGTGCGCATCCCCCGCTCGTGATAGTTGTAGCTCGACTGGAGCAGGACCGTGGATTTGCCGGCGTTCATCGCCGAGTAGTAGAAATAGACCTTCGACATGCGGGCGGAGTTAAGACGGGGGAAGCGGATGAGGCCAACAAAAAGCCCGGGCGCAGGCCCGGGCTTGGTTGGGAAATAGTGGGGCGAGTAGGCTCCGACGAGCTGCGGCGCTTGCGACGGATTTGCCCGGCCCGACCTTCACTCCCATCCGATCGGGCGGCCCTTGTTCTGTTCCTGCAGCCATTTCATCAGCGGGGCGTAGTATTCCACCATGGCGCGCGTGCTCAGCTCCTCGCCGGTGGCTTCCTTGATGACCTTGCGCGAGTCCTCGGTCTTGCCCTTCTCCATGATCTTGCGGAAGAAGGCGCCGACCTCCTTGTTGCCGGCGTAATTGCAGCTCTGCGGGGGCTGCTTGAGGATCTTCTTCGCGATGTAATCGTTGAGCTGGTATTTGAAGACCTGCGCGATGGCGTAGCTGTAGTAGTAACACGGCGTATCGTTGATGTGGGTCTTCGTGGCGGCGTCGCACCACTCCTCACTGCGGGCGGCGGGCGGCTCGACACCCTGGAAGTCGCGGACGTATTGCCACCAGCGGGCGTTCCACTGGTCGGCGGGCAAGTTCTTCGCGTAGACGTCGGCCTCCCAGTGCGCCATGACGCCGGAGGCCCAGAAGATGAACGGCACGCCTGGGACGAGGGCGTTGTTTAGGAGGAAGGCGTTTTCATCGACCTTGAAGTCGGCGGGCAGGATGCCGAGCTGCTTCAGGTAGGGCGCCATGCCGGAGGCGAGCGCGGTCAGCTCGCCGAAGCCCTCGTGGAAGGCCGGGTTCGCGCCGGTGCGGAGCAGGGCCGGCACCTCGGGCCGGGTGTAAGCCATGAAATAATAGATATGCCCGAACTCATGGTGGTTGGTCGAGAACCACCACGGGTTGGCCTCGATGCTCTGCAGCGAGCGGAGGTCGCTCTCGAGGTCGACGTGCCAGGCGGAGGCGTGGGTGTTCTTCTTGCGCTTGTCGCCGGCGGGCACGGGGTAGAGGTCGGATTTTTCCCAGAAGGATTGCGGCAGCTTGGGGAAGCCGAGGCCGACGTAGAACTGTTCGGAGGACTTCGCGACCCACTCGGGGGTGCGATCCTTGAAGAACGGCGTGAGGTCGGCTCCCTCGGAGAGCCCGCCCCATTCCTGCGACCAGCGGTTGTTGATCCAGTGCGCCGGGATGCGCTTCGGCACGGGCTGCCGGTATTTCTCGGCGAGCTTGTATTTCACCCACGTGTGGAGCTGCAGGTAAAGCGGGCGCAGCTCGCGCATGAATTCGTCCTGCATCTTGATCATCTCCTCGGTCGTCATGCCGTAGCCGGCGACCTGCAGGGCGAAGTAGTCGGGGTAATCGAGTTCCTTTGCCACGCCGTTGCGGAGGTCGCGGAGTTTCACGAGGCCGGGCTTGAGCGCCTTGCCGGATTCCTTGGATGCCTCCCAGACGGCCTGGCGTTCCTTCAGGTCGGTGCTCGAGTTGAGGAGGTTGTCGATTTCGTTCACCGTGATGGGTTTTC
>DAORVZ010000301.1:0-3622 GCA_035434005.1 Lacunisphaera sp. | reverse complement strand
GCCGGTCGAGCCGTTCATCAGCAGGTTCGGCAGGGCGGAGGGGAGGACGGTCGGTTCGGTCGTCGACTCCTTGTAGTTCGGCGCGAAGTCGACGGTGTCCTCCTCGATGTCCTTGAGAAGTTCCTCGGCGATGTCGCGCAGGCGGGCCTCGGTGTAGCGGTAGGCGGCCGGCGGATCGCCGTCCACGGAGCCGAAGTTGCCCTGCGGGTCGATGAGCTGGTAGCGCATGACCCAGTTCTGGGCGAGACGGACGAGCGTGTCGTAAACCGAGGAGTCGCCGTGCGGGTGGTAGTTCTTGAGCACTTCACCGACGACGCCGGCGCACTTGTCGAAGGCGCGGTTGTGGACGAGGCCCTCGCGGAGCATCGCGTAGAGGATGCGGCGCTGGACGGGCTTCAGGCCGTCGCGGGCGTCGGGCAGGGCGCGCGAGATGATGACCGACATCGAATAATCGATGTAGGCCGTCTGCATGATGTCGGTGATGTTGGCCGAGGAGAGTTTTTCGTTCTGGGTATACACAGGGAGGGAAGTAGCGAGCAGCGGGTAGAGAGTAGCGGGCAGTTACGGGTCGTTGCGCCGGAAGCCGTTGATGTAGCCTTGGAGGAGGCGTGAGACTTCTTCGAGGTCGGCTTGGAGCTTGAGGGTATCGGCGTAGTTCAGGTCGTGAGCGAGGATCAGATGATAAAGGCACTCGTCGGCGGAGCCTTGGGCGATGTTGTAGAACTTGAGTTTGTCAGGAGTGGTTCGCTTGCGGAAACCCTCGACGAAGTTGGCGGGAACGCTGGCCGCAGAGCGGCGGATTTGCGAGGTGAGGGCGAACAGCTCGTGCTTCGGAAACTGTTCCGAGGCGCGATAAACCGTGAGCGTGAACGCGTGGGCTTTCTGCCACACGATCACATCGCGGAAGGACTGGGATTTGTCGGCCATGCTCGCTAGTCGCTACTCACTGCTCGCTACTTAAACGTCCAAGTATTGGACGTTCAGGGCGTTGTCTTCGATGAACTGGCGGCGGGGCGGGACCTCGTCGCCCATGAGGAGGGTGAAGAGGGCGTCGGCCTTGGCGGCGTCGTTGATGCTGACCTTGAGGAGGCGGCGGTGGTCCGGGTCCATCGTGGTCTCGTAGAGCTGCTTCGGGTTCATTTCCCCGAGGCCCTTGTAGCGCTGGATGGAGAGGCCCTTGCGGCCGTTGGCGCGGATCTGGGTGATGATGTCGAGCGGGGAGAAGAGCTCGGTCTTCGCCTCGGTCTTGGTGCCGGCGTTCTCGGTGATGGTGTAGCGGGCCTGCTCGGTGGGCGCGAACTGGGCGGTGTCGACGCCGGCCTTGGCGAGGGCCTTGAGGAGCTTGGTCATCTCGGTGGATTCGAAGATCTCGTGGATGGTGACGCGGCGCGTGACCTGGACCGGGGGCGTGGTGGCGCCGGGGGCGGCGCTGTTGAGCTCGGCGTCCATGCCCTGCTTTTTGAGGAAGTCGGCGCGGTCCTTGTCGTCGGCCAGGAACTGGTGGGACTCCTTGTTGCCCTCGCGGACGCGGGCGATGTAGCGCGGCAGCTCGTGGGACGCCTTGTCGGACTGGTCGAGGTATTCGGCCAGCGTCGCGCCGTGGCGGGTGATGCTGTGGCCGAGTTTCTCGAGGGCGCCGAGCATCTCGATGATCTGGTCAATGGCGGCGGGGGCGAAGACGTGGGCGTCGCCGGTGCGGGCGAGGATGATTTCCTCGGAGCCGAGTTCGAGGAGGATGCGGTTGAGCTGCTCGTCGTTGTCGACGTATTGCTCGCGCTTCTTGCGCTTGATCTTGTAGAGCGGCGGCTGGGCGATGTAGACGTAGCCGCGCTCGATGATGCCCTTCATCTGCCGGTAGAGGAAGGTAAGGAGGAGGGTGCGGATGTGGGAGCCGTCCACGTCGGCGTCGGTCATGATGATGACGCGGTGGTAGCGGGCCTTGTCGGCGTTGAAGGCGGAGTCGTCCTCGCCGGTGCCGATGCCGGTGCCGATGGCGGTGATGAGGGTGCGGATTTCCTCGTTGTTGAGGACCTTGTCGAGCTGGGCCTTCTCGGAGTTGATGAGCTTGCCGCGGAGCGGGAGGATGGCCTGGTAACGGCGGTCGCGGCCCTGCTTGGCGGAGCCGCCGGCGGAGTCGCCCTCGACGATGTAGAGCTCGCAGATGGCGGGGTCCTTCTCGGAGCAGTCGGCCAGCTTGCCGGGCAGGCCGCCGCCGTGGAGGGCGCCCTTGCGGATGGTCTCGCGGGCCTTGCGGGCGGCCTCGCGGGCTCGGGCGGCGGTGAGGGCCTTCTCGACGATGCGCTTGGCGACGGGGGTGTTGCTCTCGAAGTAGAACATCAGGCCCTCGTAGGCGAGGGAGCCGACGATGCTCTCGACCTCGGGGGAGAGCAGCTTGACCTTGGTCTGCGACTCGAACTTCGGGTCGCTATGCTTGATCGAGATGACGGCGGCGAGGCCCTCGCGGACGTCATCGCCGGTGATCTGGGGATCCTTGTCCTTGAGGAGATTGTTGGCTTTGGAGAACTGGTTGATCGCGCGCGTCAGGGCGCTGCGGAAGCCGGAGAGGTGCGTGCCGCCATCCGGGTTGTGGATGGTGTTTGTGTAGCAGAGGACGAGGTCGTTGTAGGTGTCGTTGTATTGGAGGACGATCTCGACGTGGATCTCCATCGGCTTGTCGTCGAGGGTGGTCGAGAGTTCCTTGGTGATGCGGACCGGCACGGGGTGCAGGGCGGTCTTGCCGGTGTTGATCTGCTTCACGAACTCGACGACGCCGTTCTTGTAGAGGAAGACCTCGGTCTTCGGCGTGGACGGGCGCTCGTCGGTGAAGGCGATCTCGAGGCCGGAGTTGAGGAAGGCGAGCTCGCGCAGGCGCTGGGCGATGGTGTCGGCCTTGAAGACCGTGGTGTCGCGGAAGATCTCGGCGTCGGGCTTGAAGGTGATGAGCGTGCCGGTGCCCTTGGCCTGGCCGATGACCTCGAGCTTTTTCATGGTCTTGCCGCGCTCGAACTTCATGTGGTGGACCGAGCCGCCGCGGGAGACCTCGACCTCGAACCACTCGGAGACGGCATTGACGCACTTGGCGCCGACGCCGTGGGTGCCACCGGAGAACTTGTAGCCGCCCTGGCCGTATTTGCCGCCGGAGTGGAGCGTGGTGAGCACGAGCTCGACGCCCGGCAGGCCGGAATCCTTATTGATATCAACCGGGATGCCGCGGCCGTTGTCGCGGATGCTGATCGAGCCGTCGACGTGGATGGCGACCTCGATCTTGGAACAGTGGCCCGCGAGATGTTCGTCGACGGAGTTGTCGAGGACCTCGGAAACGCAGTGGTGCAGGGCGCGTTCGTCGGTGCCGCCGATATACATGCCGGGCTTCTTGCGGACCGCCTCCAGGCCCTTCAATTGGCCCAGTTTATTGGCGTCGTAGTCGGCGGCGGCGGCGTTGGATTTGGCGAGAGTGGAGGCTTCTTCAGAGGCGGACATTTAAGGCGAAAATGGGTTGAAAAAAGGTCATGCAAAACGTGTGCTCCGACAAGGGTTTTCTCGCGATTTAGGGAGTTATTTTTAGCGTAAAAAACACACGCTCAAGCTATTGACAGACAATGATTAAAAACGGTCGCTTTTC
>DAORVZ010000300.1:0-3633 GCA_035434005.1 Lacunisphaera sp. | reverse complement strand
GTCGGGATTCATCGCGAGACACATCGAGCAACCGGCGGCGCGCCACTCGAAGCCGGCTTGGCTGAGCACCTTGTCGATGCCTTCTTTCTCGCACTGCAGGGCAACGATCTGCGAGCCGGGGACAGCGATGGCCTTCACGCCGGTGGCGACCTTGCGGCCCTTGATGTATTTGGCGACCTCGCGGAAATCCGAGAGGCGGCCGTTGGTGCAGGAACCGAGGAAGGCGACGTCGATCTTGGTGCCCTTGATCGGCTGACCCGCAGGCAGTTTCATGTAGGCGAGGGCCTCGATGATGCCGGCTTTGTCGTCGGCGGAGGTGGCGGTCTCCGGGCTCGGGATGTTCTCGACGATGGAGATGCCCTGGCCGGGGTTGATGCCCCAGGTGACGGTCGGGGCGATACTCGCGGCGTCGATCTTGACGACGTCGTCATACTTGGCGCCCGGGTCGGAGGCGAAGGACTTCCAGCGCGCGACGGCGGCATCCCAAGCGGCGCCGGTGGGCGAGTAGGGGCGGCCCTTGAGGTAGGCGAAGGTGGTCTCGTCGGGGTTGACGTAGCCGACGCGCGCTCCGCCCTCGATGGACATGTTGCAGACGGTCATGCGCTCTTCCATCGTGAAGCCGTCGAAGGTGGAGCCGGCGTATTCATAGGCGTAGCCGGTGCCGCCGTTGACGCCGAGCTGGCGGATGATGTGGAGGATGACGTCCTTGGCGTAGACGCCGGGGCGGAGCTTGCCGTTCACCTCGATGCGGCGGACCTTGAGCTGACCGAGCGCCATGGTCTGCGTGGCGAGCACGTCGCGCACCTGGCTGGTGCCTATGCCGAACGCGATGGCGCCGAAGGCGCCGTGGGTGGAGGTGTGGGAATCGCCGCAGGCGATCGTGGTGCCGGGCTGGGTGATGCCCTGCTCGGGGCCGACGATGTGCACGATGCCCTGCTTGCCAGTGGCGCGGTCAAAGAAGGTGATGCCGAACTGCGCGCAGTTTTTCCGCACCTCATCCATCATGGCCTGGGCGAGGGCATCCTGGTAGGGTTCGACCAGTTCGTTGGTCGGGATGATGTGGTCCACCGTCGCGAAAGTGCGGTGCGGCATGAGGACCGGCAGGCCGAGGTCGCGCAACATGCCGAACGCTTGGGGCGAGGTGACCTCGTGGATCAGGTGCGTGCCGATGAGGAGCTGGGTTTGTCCGTTAGCCAGTTTTTTGACCGTGTGGGCGGCCCAGACTTTTTCGAAGAGGGATTGAGGCATGGGAAAGGAAGTTATGGGTCAAGGGTGATGGGTCATGGGAGGAGGCCCATCACCTACATCCCATCACCAATGACCGAATCCTACCAGAATCTTGCCATAACCAGAAATACTTGTTTCATGCCCTGTGATGCCTCGGGAGTATCAATATCCCTTTGAACTCCGGCACCTCGTCTACTTCCGCGAGGTGGCGCGGCAGCTGCATTTTCGCAAGGCGGCCGAGACACTGGCCGTGGCGCAGCCGGCGCTGTCGCGCAGCGTGGCGCAGCTGGAGACGGCCTTGAAAGTGGACCTCCTTAACCGCACGCGGCGCAAGGTCGAGCTGACGACGGCCGGCAAGGCCTTCTTGGAACGCATCGAGCCGCTCTTGCGCGGGCTGGCGGCGGTGCCGGGCGACATCCAGGCCTTGGCCGGCGGGCAGTCAGGGCAGGTGCGCGTGGCCTTCACGGGCCTCGCGATGGCGACCGTGCTGCCGGGCATCCTGCGCGAATTCAACCGGCGCTATCCGGGTATCCGCGTCGAGTTAAACGAATCGCCCACCTCGGCCCAGCTCGAGTCGCTCAAGACCGGGGAGATTGCATGCGGATTTTTCCATCCGGACGCCGCGACGATGCCCGGACTTTCCACCAAGCTGCTGTTGCAGGAGAAAAACGGCGTGCTGCTGCCGGCCGAGCACCCGCTGGCCCGGGCGAAGAAGCTCCGCCTCCGCGATCTCGGCGCCACGCCGTTCGTGATGTTTCCCCGGGCGCACAACCCGGGGTTCTACGATCGCGTGCTCGCGGCGTTCGCGCAGGCCGGGGTGACGCCGCGCATCGCCGACGAGGTCTGGCCGCGCGCGAACGCCATCGGCCTGGTGCGCGCCGGCCTAGGCGCGACCTTCATGGCGCCGTCCGAGGCGAAACAGCTGCCCGACGAGGTGGTTTTCCGTTCGCTCGAGGGTTCGGCGCCGGAGAGCCGGCTCGTGCTCGGCTGGCGCAAGGACACATCGCCCGATCCCGCGCTCGGGGCCTTTCTCGTCGTGGCAGGGGCCGCCGGTTGAAAAAATGTGTCGCCCCACAAGATAATCGAAACTTTCGTGTCATTCTGAGCGAAGCGAAGAATCCAGTCGGCCGGCGCGAAACTGGATCCTTCGCTTCGCTCAGGATGACAGGTTACGAAGATTGAAAGCCCAACCCCACATCGCCCTCCTGTTCACGACGTTTCCCAAGACGTCCGAGACCTTCCTCCAGCGTGATGTGTCGGCGTTGCAGGCGAAGGGGCTCAGGCTGAAGCTCTACTCCCTGTGGGGTGGGGGCGGCACCTTCAATGGCCTGCCGGTGCAAAGCTTCAACAAGTGGCGGCTTATCGAGGTATTCCTGCTGATCATCCCGTGGCAGATTCTCCGCCGGCCGCGGTTGATGCGCGACCTGTTTGAGGGCGTGTGCACGCGCGCTGCGCCGTCGTGGCTGAATTTTTGGGAAAATATGCTCGGCGCCGGCTTCGCCGGCAGCTTCGACCGGGAAATGCGGCGCGATCCGCCTTCGCTGGTGCATGGCGCCTGGGGCGGCGCGCCGGCGACTGCGGGATGGATCCTCTGGCGCATGCATGGCTGGCGTTACAGCTGCGGTGCGCATGCCTACGACATCTATGAGCACGGTGGCGACTGGTGGCTGCTGGAGAAACTGCGCCACGCGCGCTTCATTCACACCTCGACCGACATGGGGCGGCGCGAACTCGTCGCGCGCGGGCTTCCGTCGGATCAGGTTCAAGTCATTCGCCGCGGCCTCGAAAAGTTCCCCGCCTACAAGCCTCTGCGTGTCGGGCGACAGCCGTAGCGCTTGCTCTGCATCGCGCGCCTCGTGCCCAAGAAGGGCCTCGACCACCAACTGCGCATCTATGCCGCGCTCCAGGCGGCCGGGATCGCCTTCGAGGCACGCATCGTGGGGGAAGGACCGCTGCGCGACTTGTTGGAAAGCTTGACCGCGCAATTGAACCTGGCTGGCGCCGTGAAATTCACGGGCCAACTCGTCCACTCCGAGGTCTGGGCGCAGCTGGCTTGGGCCGATGTGCTCTTGCACACTGGAATCGTGGCTCCGAGCGGCGACCGCGACGGCCTGCCGAACGTTATCCCCGAGGCGATGGCCGCGGGCGTGCTGGTCGTGACCTCGCCCGTGTCCGCCACGACCGAGGCTGTTAGCCAGGAGCGCACCGGTCTCGTAGCCGACGTGGACCTGCCGCTCGCGTGGGTGGTGGCGCTGCGGCGGCTTGGGGAGGACGACGCGTTGGCCGAACGACTTCGCACCGGCGCGCGCCGCTGGGTGGAGGAGAATTACGACGCACACCAGAACACGGCTCGACTGGTCGAGTGCTTTGAGAAAGCGATGCAGGGTTAACCACGACGACGCAACG
>DAORVZ010000299.1:0-3660 GCA_035434005.1 Lacunisphaera sp. | reverse complement strand
CTCAGCCGCACCCCGCGCTCCAATCCCGCGCTCTACTGCGAGGCGTGGGAACTCATCCGCGAGCTCTACGCCACCGTGCCCGCCGCCCAGGAGGCCGGGTTCAACGCCTCCAGTTTCTCCTTCAACAGCGGCGAGGGCCGGTGTGACAACTGCCAGGGCCTCGGCAGCGAACGCGTGGAGATGCAGTTTCTCTCCGACGTCTTCGTGCCCTGTCCGATTTGCGAGGGCCGCCGCTTCAAGCCCGAGGTGCTCGCCATCACCTGGAACGGCCATTCGGTCGCCGACCTCCTTGCGACCAATGTCGGCGACTCACTCACCCTATTTGCCGCCCATCCCGAAATCCACCGCCGCCTTGCCGCGCTCGACGAGGTCGGCCTCGGCTACCTCCCGCTCGGCCAGCCCTTAAATACTTTGAGTGGCGGTGAATCACAAAGACTCAAACTTGTCCGCTATCTCTCGGAGTTCACGGACGATGGCATTGAATCGAAAATCGAGAATCAAAAATCAAAAATCGACGCCGGAGCCCTGCTCCTCCTGGACGAACCGACGACCGGTCTCCACCGCCACGACGTAAAGCGCCTGCTCGCCGTGCTGCAGCGCATCGTGGACCGCGGCCACAGCATCGTCGTCATCGAGCACAACCTCGACGTCCTGAAGTCCGCTGACTGGATCCTCGAAGTCGGCCCAGAAGCCGGCGCCCAAGGCGGCCGCATTATCGCAGAAGGTCCGCCGGAAGACCTTGCCCGCTGCAACACTGCCACTTCGCCGTTCCTGCGCCATGCCCTTGCCTCGACCGAACCGATGCTAACCGCCGCCGAGGAAGCCGCGCCATACCAAGCCGCCCTGACGATGAACCCGGGCGAACTGACCGTGCTCGGCGCCCGCGAGAACAACCTCAAGAACATCTCCGTCACCATCCCGCACCGGCAGCTGTCGGTCGTCACCGGTGTGTCCGGCTCGGGCAAGTCCACCCTCGCCTTCGACATCATCTTTGCCGAGGGCCAGCGGCGCTTCATGGAGTCCATGTCGCCCTACGCCCGGCAGTTCGTCGAACAGCTGCCGCGCCCCGACATCGACCGCCTCAGCGGCATCCCGCCGACCGTCGCCATCGAGCAGCGCGTCACGCGTGGCTCGCGCAAGTCCACCGTCGCCACCATCACCGAGGTCGCCCAATATCTCCGCCTGCTCTACGCCCGCCTCGGCGTCCAGCACCACCCCGAGACCGGCCGGGCCGTCACGCCGCTCACGCCCAGCCAGCTCCGCCTGCTGCTCGACAAGATACTCGCCACGCCAAAAGCCAGGAAGGCGAAGCACCTTTATCTGTGCGCCCCGCTCATCCGCAGCCGCAAGGGCCACCACGAGCCCATCGCCAAGTGGATCGGGAAGCAGGGTTACGAGCTGATGCGCGCCGACGGCCGCCTGCTTCGCGTCGACACCTTCCAGAAGCTCGACCGCTACAAGGAACACGACATTGAGGTCGTCGTCGCCGATTTGAAGGGTAGCCCAAGCAAGCAGACCATCGCCAACGGCCTCGCTCTGGCCCTCAAGGTCGGCAAAGGCGCGTGCTTCCTGCTCACACCCGCCGGAGAGATCCTCAGTTGGTTCTCCACCACCCGCACCGACATCCTCAGCGGCGAATCCTTCCCCGAGCTCGACCCGAAACATTTCTCCTTCAACTCGCCCAAGGGCTGGTGTCCGACCTGCCGCGGCCACGGCCGCATCTACGACTGGATGCTGGCACCCGACGAAGACGACGAGCGCTCCGACGAGGTCGCCGACGCCCTGCGCACCTTTGATCCCGACGACGTCTCCTCCCACGGCAAGGCCTGCCCCACCTGCCGCGGCGAGCGCCTCAACCGCATCGCACGCGCCGTGCGACTACCCGTCAAGAAAGCCAAGCCCATCTCGCTGCCTGAGCTGACGCAGCTGACCCCCGACGACCTGCTCGCCACGCTCCGCAACCTCCAACTCGAGGCCCGCGGCAAACTGATCACCCAGGACATCGTCCCGCAAATCGAGGAGCGCCTGCGTTTCCTCGGTCAGGTCGGCCTCGACTACCTACAGCTCGACCGTCCTACCGAGACGCTGTCCGGCGGCGAGGCCAAGCGCATCCGCCTGGCCGCCCAGCTCGGCTCGAACCTTTCAGGCGTGCTCTACGTGCTCGACGAACCCTCCATCGGCCTGCATGCCCGCGACAACGACCGGCTGATCGAGACGCTCCTCTCGCTCCGCGACAAGGGCAACACGGTGCTCGTCGTCGAGCACGACAACGACGTCATGGCGCGCGCCGACCGCATCATCGATCTCGGTCCCGGCGCCGGCATCCACGGCGGCACCATCCTCGCCAACGAAACTCCTGCCGGCATCAAGCAGAACACCGCGTCGCTGACCGGCCTTTTCCTCGCCAAGGGCATCAATCACCCGATCAGCGGGGCGTATCGTCCGCTTGTAGCCGAGGTCGCTGACCCCGGTCGGAAGAAACCCAGGTCAGCGACCCGGGCTACAGCCAACCCCGACTGGCTCGAGCTGACCGGCATCCATTTCCGCAATCTCAAGGATGTGTCGCTTCGCCTGCCCCTCGGCCGGCTCACGATGGTCTGCGGTCCGAGCGGCGCCGGCAAATCGACCCTGTTCCGTGACATCCTGCACCCGGCCGTCTCGACCGCGATCAAAGCCAAGAAATCCAAGCTTTCCGGTAAGGACTTCGTGCGCCTCGCCAAGTTCGACGGTGATGGAGGCGCGGCGACCCCGCCGCGCTTGGATGCCCGCGGGCGAGGTCGCCCGCGCTCCAACCCCGAGCCGTTTGCCGAGCTCCGCTCGGCAAACGGCTTCCGCACCGTCGTCGAGGTGGACCAATCTCCCATCGGCAAGACCCCTCGCTCCACGCCGGCGACCTACCTCGGCATCTTCGACCTGATCCGCCAGTTCTTCGCCTCGCTGCCCGAAGCCAAGATGCGCGGCTACAGCGCCAGCCGCTTCTCCTTCAACGTCGCCGGCGGCCGCTGCGAAACCTGCTCGGGCGCCGGTCGCATAAAGCTCGAGATGGCCTTCATGCCTGATTCCTACCTGCCCTGCGACACTTGCGGCGGGTCGCGCTTCGGTCCGGAACTCGCGGACGTCACCTGGAAGGGCAAGACCATCGGTGGGGTCTTGAAGCTGTCGTTCGACGAGGCGGCGGTATTCTTCGACTTCCACTCGCAGCTCTCGCAGGTCTGCAAGCTGATGGTCGATTGCGGCCTCGGCTACCTGACGCTCGGACAGAGCAGTCCGTCGCTCTCGGGTGGCGAAGCCCAGCGCCTCAAGCTTGTCACCGAATTGGCCAAGGGCCTTCCCGGCTACCAGGAGCGCTCGCGCGGCATCGCCGTGAGGAACCTCTACCTGCTCGAGGAGCCGACGATCGGACTGCACCTCAGCGACTGCGAAAAACTCATCCACGTGTTGCACAGCCTGGTGGACCAAGGCCACACCGTGGTCGTCATCGAGCACCACCTCGACCTGCTCGCCGAGGCCGACTACATCGTCGAGCTCGGGCCGAACGGCGGCCCCACCGGCGGCCAGATCATGTATCAGGGCCCGCTCGCCGGCCTGTTGAAGGCGAAGCAGAGCCCGACCGCGCCCTATCTGCGTGAGAAACTGGAGAGGTAATACCAATTTCCTGAC
>DAORVZ010000298.1:0-3697 GCA_035434005.1 Lacunisphaera sp. | reverse complement strand
AGCGAGCCAGGGGCGCGCCTCGTTGGCGCCACAACTTGGCGCAGCGGGAATTGAGGCGGATGCCTGGGGGTGTGCAGAGCCCTAGGGCGTGCCTTCATACCTCGCCCAACTCACTATGCCTGTCATTGCGAGGAGCGCGGCGACGAAGCAATCCAGCTCATCAGGCATGATCCGAGAACCCTGGATTGCCACGCCCGGCAGCCGGGCTCGCAATGACAAACCGGAAATTCCGGAGAGTTTAACCACTGATGCTCCGCCTACCGGCTGCGCTTGGAGGAGCCCTCCGCCTAATCGGCTCCGGGTTTGGTTTCGGGGAGCGGCTAATCGCCGCTTTGCAATCGGTCAGGTCTGCTTTCTTCGTCGGCGATTAGCCGACCCCAGGAACCCCTTGGCGAAGCCGATCAGGCGGAGCCGCACCAGGTAGCGCAGCCGGTAGGCGGAGCATTCGTGGTTTAGCGTGTGTATTCAAACCGCGCCGGGCCCAGTAGGGGCCGCGCCCCACCGCACACCCCACCTCCGCGCTTGCCGCCCCGCCTCCGGCCCGCTCTGCTCCGGGCCTCCTCATGGCGCCGAGCGACACCCCAGCCACCTTCGCATCCTTCCAAGCCGAGCTCGCCCGCCTCGTCGCCCAGTTCGACCGCCAGCATCCGACCTACACCTCGTCCGATTACAATGAGGCCGCGTTGCGTGCCGATTTCCTCGATGCTTTCTTCCGCGCCCTCGGCTGGGATGTGGGCAACCAGAAGGGCCTGATCCACACCGAGCGCGAGGTGGACATCGAGGTCCGCACCCACCTCTCCGGCCGCCAGACCCGCGCCGACTACGTCTTCCGCCTCAACCGCACCGAGCGCTTCACCTGCGAGGCCAAGAAACCCGCCGAGGCCCTTCACGACCGCCACATCTTCCAGGCGAAGAAGGACGCCTTTGCCCGCGGCGTCCCCCTGGCCATCCTCTCCGACTTCGAGGAGATGAAGCTCTTCATCGTCGGCGCCCGGCCCCACCTCGGCGACCCGCACACCGGCGAATACAAGGTCCTCCACTTCCGCCAATACAACGACGCCGCCCGCGAACTCTGGGATCTCCTCGGCTACGAGAGCGTCCGGGCCGGCAGCATCGACCGCCTGATCGACTCCCTGCCCAAGCGCCCGCTCCGGCTCAAGGGCCGGCAGGGCTACCTCATCAAGCCCGACCGCACCCGGGCTCTCGACGCCGATTTCCTCAACTTCCTCGACGACGTCCGCCAGCAGCTCGGCTCCGACCTGCTCAAGCACAACGACCGGGCCGACCTCCTCGAGGGCCACCGCCTCAACGAGGCAGCCCAGCGCATCATCGACCGCCTCGTCTTCCTCCGCATCTGCGAGGATCGCGGCATCGACACCGGCACCCTGCTCCAGACGCTCTTCGACGGCTGGTATCGCCAGCAGCCCGACCCCGCCAAGCCCAAGCTCCGCAAGCCCGGCAAGCAGTCGCACCTGCGCTTCGGCGGCGCGCTGGAGGAGGAGCCGCCAGCCGCCGGCTACGCCGCCCGGGCCCGCACCGAGGGCGGCCTCTACCGCGAGCTCACCGACCACATCCGCGCCCTCGACCAGCGCCCGCCCAGCTACAAGCCCTTCTTCAACGGCCAGCTCTTCAAGCCCCATTTCTCCGAGGAACTCACCGTCGGCGACGAGTGGCTGGCCAACTTCCTCCTCGACCTCGTCGACGACGACACCGGCTACAACTTCGCCGACATCAAGGTCGAGATCCTCGGCGACGCCTACGAGCGGTTCCTCGGCAAAATCCTGCGCCCGCAGGGCCGCGGCGCCACCATCGAGGAGAAGCCCGAGGTGCGGAAGGCCGGTGGCGTCTACTACACCCCGCGCTACATCACCGACTACATCGTCGAGCAGACCGTGGGCCGTCTGCTGGAGGGCAAGACGCCCAAGGAGGCCGCGCTACTGAAGATCATCGACCCCGCCTGCGGCTCCGGCTCCTTCCTCCTCCGCGCCTACGAGCGCGTGATGGAGCACCACCTCCGCTGGTTCATGGCCCATCCCGACAAGCGCCGGAAGGAGGACTGCTACGTGGACGCCGCCGGCAACGTCCGCCTGACCACCGCCCTCAAGCGCCGGATCCTGGAGAACAACATCCACGGCGTGGACATCGACGCCCAGGCTGTGGAGGTCACCCAGCTCTCACTCTACCTCAAGATGCTGGAAGGCGAGAACCGCGAGACCCTGCGCAACCAGACCGAACTCTTCAAGAAGGAGCCGCTGCTCCCGCCGCTGGACAAGAACATCAAGTGCTTCAACTCGCTCATCGCCTCGGACTTTTCCCTCGACCCCGCCGAACTGGTGCGCGTCAACGCCGGCGACTGGGACGTGCAGTTCCCCGAGATCATGAAGTCCGGTGGCTTCGACGCGGTCATCGGCAACCCGCCGTATGTGCGCCCGCACCGTATGGATGCGGATATTAAAGCGTATTTTTGGCGCACACTTAAGACATTCGTCGCCAAATCAGATCTCTATTCATGCTTTATGGAAAAGGCAGTGGAGCTGACGAAGCCTGAAGGGCTTGCCAGCTTCATTGTGCCCCACACATGGACGTCTCTCGAAAGTTTTGCTGAGATTCGAAAGAAACTGGCGGCCGAGACGACGATTACTTTGCTGACGCAACTGCCAAAGAAGGTGTTTCAGGATGCGACAGTGGAAACTTGTGTATTTGTTTGTCGCAGAGGCGTAGATCAGGGCGGTCACCAGATACTGGTGCAATCGCTCGAGCCGGGTAGGACACCTGCCGAGGTGCGGCGATTCCCGCAGTCAGACGTTAGGCAGGCGCATCTCCACAATCTTCAGCTCTACACAAAGGGAGCGACCTCCGGCATCTTGGCTAGGCTGACAAAGCGCACTCGGCCTCTTGGAGAAGTAGTGGAATTTGTTTACGGGTTCAAAACTGCCGACGACGAGAAGTTCATTCACGCAGATAAGCGACACAAGGAATCCCGTCTGTTCATTCGCAGTGCCGCGATACATAGATATGGATACGATTCCGCGACCGAATACGTCTGGTATGTGCCGGAGAAAATGACGGCAAATCGCAAGACGGCGAGGCCCGGCGAGGCCGCGCGCTTTGAAGCAGAAAAAATACTCGTTGCTCGCATGGGGAAAAAACTGATTGCGACCTATGATTCCGGGGGGCTCTATGTGAAGGATGCGATGCTGCTATTGAGGCGCGATGAGAAGGGTAGCTCGCTAAAGTTTCTGATCGCCCTGCTGAATTCTCGTTTGCTCGGATACATATACCGAGAGTTTTTCGTAACGATAGACGTTTTGAAGAACGCTTTGCTTCAATTGCCTATCGCGAAAATTGATAACGGTGATCCCAATAGCAAAAGACTCCACGACCGCCTCGTCGCCCTCGTCGACAAGATGCTGACGCTCACGCCGGCGTTGCGGGGGGCGAAGTCCGACGCCGAGAAGACGACGCTCCAGAACGCGCTGACCAAGACCGACCGGGAGATCGACCAGCTCGTCTACCAGCTTTATGGCCTCACACCCGAAGAAATCGCCCTCGTCGAGGGCCTGCCTCCCGCCGGCACGGAGACGGCCTTGCCTGACAAATGAACCTGCATTTCACCGAACATGCGCTGGCGCGCCTGGCCAAGCGGGGCTTGCAGCGGCAGTGGGTGGAGCGGGTGGTGGACCAGCCCGCGAAGATC
>DAORVZ010000297.1:0-3699 GCA_035434005.1 Lacunisphaera sp. | reverse complement strand
CCCAGCAGCAGCAGCGCCACCAGGCTGCGGGCATCGGGCAGCGGCGCGGACCACATCGCCGGCAGGCCGATGAGGAAACCCAGCAGGTTGCCGAGGATGACGGCCTCGAGCGTCGAGCCGTCCTTCTGTTTGCGCATGAGCATGATCATGGCGGCGAAGGCCACGCCGCTGGCGATGGCGAGTAGGATGCCGGTCAGGCTCTGGAACTGCAGCCCGTCGTAGAGGAACACCGCCATGCCGACAAAGCTGGCGGCGATGGTCCACCAGTCCGCCCGCCGGGCCGGCTCGCCCAACAGCCAGGCACCGAACAGCGCGACCCAGACCGGCGCGGTGTATTGGAGCAGGATGGCGTTGGCCGCCGTGGTGAGCTTGGTGGCGGCGGCGAAGAGCACCGTGCAGCCGGTGTAGGCGAGGGCGGTCGCGAGCTGCAACGGCGACCAGGTGAACCGCAGCGAGCGCCCGCCGACGGCGAGCAGGAAAAGCGCGGCGACGAGCCCGCGCCCGCCACCGACCGCGAAGGGCGGCTAGTCCACGGATTTCAGCAGCACCCCGCCCAAGCTCCACCCCAGCGCGGTGAGCAGCAGCAGGCCGACGGATTTGCGGTGGACGGGATCGGTCACGGGCCGTCACCCATGGGGCAAGACGGGCGGGTTGGAAACCAGAAATCCCGGCGCCCGGAACTACGCCGGGCCGAAGCTCGTGCCGGCCGGGAAGGGCAGCTCGAAGTGCTCCGCGAGGAGCGCGAGCAACTGCGGGGCGGAGGTGATCGCGACCTTCGCCAGGATCTCCGCGCCGCGGCGATGGGTGAACTCGCCCTCGCGGATCGCCTTGCGCGTGCCGTCGCGCCCGGCCAGGCCCGTGACGACGCCACCCTTGAAGTGCGAGACCGGGCTGGTGCTCGTCCACCAGTTGGCCACCTCGCAGTCGATGGGGAACATCTCATCGAGCGTGAACTCACAGCAGTCGGCCCACGCAGCTCCGGTCCACAACTGGTGGAACAGGCGACCGTCTTCGCGCACCAGACGGCGCTTTTCGTGCGGCGTGGCCAGCTCGCGGTCGAACGCCAGCGGGAGGGCACCGGTCAGCGAGGCGGAGCCCAGGCCGACGTCCGTCAGCCAGTCGCCGGACGCGAGATGCACCCGCAGGAAGAGATGGGTGCGCGCCGGCGTGATGTCCCGGGGCTTCTGCCAGCGCACGCGCGCCCCGATGGGTGTCACGCGGTAGCCGAGGGCGCGCAGCACGAGCAGCAGCAGGGTGTTCTGCTCGAAGCAGTAGCCGCCCCGCCGGTCGCGAACCAGTTTCTGGAAGATGGCCTCGGGCGCGAGGCTGATGCCGCGGCCGAGCAGCACATCCAGGTTCTCGAAGGGAATCGAGGTCGCGTGGTGGAGCGTCACCGCGTGCAGGACAGCCAGGGTCGGCTCGCGCGGACCGGTGTAGCCGGTGCGGGCGAAATAGGCGTCGAGGTCGGGGGCAAACGGATCGGGCATGGTCGCACCATGGCAGATTTATCACTCCGACGCCATTATGGAGGCGCACACCAGGCAGTTACCATTTCGGTCACCGCCAGGTGCGTGCAGCGCGCGTGGCTGAATTCTTCACGGCGTGGATCGGTCGCGGAGGCCCTTTGCCTGCTGAAAACAGCGCAGAACCGGTTGCTCACTGCCTGAGCCCGGCCGGCCGGCGTATCTGCGGAGGCAAATTTCCCTTGCCCCGGCTCCCTTGCGGATCGATCCGATCAACGCGTGCCGAAGCAGCCCGCGAAATCCAAACCCGTGAAGGCGGTCGCCCCCAACCGCCCGAAGCGCCCCGCCAAGCCGACCAAAGTCGTCTATCCCGACTACGACGCTACCTTCCGCCCCGAGGACGCCATCGTCGCCGAGGGCCCCGCCGTGCTGCAACCCAGCAAGCTGGCCTACCGTGACGACGCCCGGGGCCTCTGGCTCTACCACGGCGACTGCCTCGAAGTCATGGACACCCTGCGGGCCAAATACCCGCACGGCGTGTTCGACCTGATCTTCGCCGACCCGCCCTACTTCCTCTCCAACGGCGGCATCACCTGCCAAAACGGCCGGATGGTGAAAGTTGACAAGGGCGACTGGGACAAATCCCGCGGCCCGGAGGAGAATCACAACTTCAACCGCGAGTGGCTCCGCCGCTGCCAGGCCCTCCTCAAGCCCAACGGCACCCTGTGGGTCAGCGGCACGCACCATGTCATCTTCTCAGTCGGCTACGCCATGCAGCAGCTCGGCATGAAGATGCTGAACCAAGTCACGTGGCAGAAGCCCAACCCGCCGCCCAATCTCGCCTGCCGCTACTTCACTCATTCGACCGAGACCATCCTCTGGGCCGCCAAGAACGAGCAGAGCCGTCACCGCTTCAACTACGCCGACATGAAGCGGGCCAACGGCAACAAGCAGATGAAGGATGTCTGGGCCTTCACCGCACCCAAGCCGGACGAGAAACTCCTCGGCAAACACCCGACGCAGAAGCCCGTCGCCCTCCTCGAGCGCATCATTCTTTCGTCCACCACACCCGGAGACCTCGTGCTTGATCCTTTCATGGGCAGCGGCACGACCGGCCTTGCGGCGTTAAATTCGGCACGGCGTTTTGTCGGGCTCGATGCGGAGGCGAGGTGGGTGCAACTTGCCGAGAAGCGGCTGCGGGCGGAGCCCATTCCGACATTTTTCGTAAGTATCGGGGGGGGGGCACTTTGTGCTGATCACCCGCTTCGAAGCCTTGAAATTGCTTCGCCCATACATTGGGCAGGATCTACGGCAGCTGGCGGTGAAGCTCGATCGGCCCGTCTTCGTGAACGGGAAAAAGAACAAGGGCTGGGCGGGGTTAGTGCTCGAAAAATGCATCAGCATCGACCCCAACAGCCAATCAGCGCCGAATGGCCTCGGCTGGGAATTGAAAACCACCTCGCTCGTGCTGCGTGATGATCAGTGGCGCCCGAAGGAAACCCTCGCGATTACGATGATCAACCCGACTCGCGATGTGGATGTTCCATTCGAGGAGAGCCATCTCTGGGCCAAACTTAAGAGGACCATTGTTTGCGGACGCGAATGGGTGAACAAAGAGGAGCCGCGCTCACGCCTCATTCAGGTCACTGCTTTTGATGTCACGGATGCTGAACTGCTCGCCCACGTGAAAGCAGACTATGAGTTGATTCAGCACACCATTCGGACCGAAGGCTTCGGGGCCCTATCGAGATCATTGTGTGACTTCATCGAGCCAGGCACCAAGGGCAGTGGCCACGGCAGCACGACTCGCGCGTATTACGCCAGCAAGAAGCTGGTCGGGCTTATCCTCGGGCTCGCGGCCTAACCTAAATCCTCAAGATCTTTAAGGGTTCGCCCCATCGCATCCCGCCACTCCGTTTGTCCGTTGGCGTTGCCGCCGCGAATGATTGCCGCCGCGCGACTGGGACTGGAAAATTCCGTGTCGCGCGCGAAAACCAGTTTGCCGTCGCTGGCGACCAGATTGCCGTCGCGGATGATCTGTCGCTGCAATGCCGCCATCCACGGCGCATGTCTGGCCGCCGACGGCCGCAGCTCCTTCACCGCTTCGGAATTCTTGAGAACCATGAACCCCGCTGGCGTGCGATAGCCATAAGCCTTCAGGTCATGGATGGAACAGACGAGCGGTTGAATTTCTACCGCCGCGCGCGCTGTGCCGAACAGATCACAGCCCAGCAGC
>DAORVZ010000296.1:0-3708 GCA_035434005.1 Lacunisphaera sp. | reverse complement strand
CCGCCGCTGTCGCTGCCGGCCTCGGGCTCGGTGAGCGCCCACGCCGCGAGCCACGTGCCCTTGAGCAATTTGGTGAGGACGCGCCGGTGTTGCGCGGGGCTGCCGGCGGCGAGGAGGTGGCCGGAGCCGAGGGCGTTGTGCGCGGCGACATCAATGGCGAAGGCCGCCTGGTATTTGGCGAGTTCGCGGATGGCGAGGGCGTAGGCCGCGTAGCCGAAGCCCTGGCCGCCGAGCGCGCGCGGGGCCGTGATGCCGAGGAGGCCGAGCTTGCCGGCCCGCATGAAGGCGGCGCGCGGCAGCTCCTCCGATTTTTCCCACGTGTCGGCGTGCGGGGCGATTTCGGTCGCGGCGAAACGCGCGACCTTGTTGAGGAAGGCGGTCTCGGTCGCGGACAGTTGGGCGAGACACGGGGCGGGGAAGGAAACGGAACTCATGGGGGAGGGGAGTGAACCGGCGGAAAGCGCGGTGGAGATTTGTCCGGCACCATACTCCATTCCGCCGGGAGCGACTAGGTTTCCCCAGCGGCGAAACGCACAATCATCCCTATGGCGTAGCCTCGGCGGTCGGATTGCAGTTTGCCCGGGAGGCGATTTGTGATGAGAGTGCCGCGACGGAAAGTTAACCCCACGCGACCTGTGCCCGCCCCGAAAACCCTGCTCGATTATTACCACGAATTTGCCCGGCAGGAAGCCGGGCTCCGCGAGGGCGGCGGGGCCGACGGCCAGGCGCGCCAGCACAAGCTCGGCCGGCTCTTCGTGCGCGAGCGCCTCGCGGCGCTGGCCGATGACCGCGGCGCGGGCTTGCTCGAACTCGGCCTCTGGGCCGCGCACGGCATGTATCCGGAGTGGGGCAATTTCCCCGGCGCGGGCGTGGTCACCGGCATCGCCGACATCAGCGGCCACCCGTGCATGATCGTGGCCAACGACGCCACGGTGAAGGCGGGGGCCTTTGTCCCGATGACGTGCAAGAAGGTGCTCCGCGCGCAGCGCATCGCCTTCGAGTGCAACCTGCCGCTCGTCTACCTCGTGGACTCGGCCGGCGTCTTCCTGCCGATGCAGGATGAGATTTTCCCCGACGAGGACGACTTCGGCCGGATTTTCCGCAACAACGCAGTGATCTCGGCGGCCGGCATCCCTCAGTTTGCCGCGATCATGGGCAACTGTGTCGCGGGCGGGGCCTACCTGCCGGTGCTGTGCGACAAGATCCTCATGACCGAGGGTAGCGGCCTGTATCTGGCGGGACCACAGCTCGTGAAGGCGGCGATCGGCCAGGAGACCGACCAGGAAACCCTGGGCGGCGCGGCGATGCATGCCGAGATTTCCGGCACGGTGGATTTCAAGGAGCCGGACGAGCCGGCCTGCCTGCGGCGCCTGCGGAGCCTGCTGGCGTTGCTCCCGGCGGAAACGCCCGCCGGGATCCCCCCGTCCGTCGAGCCCGAGTTTCCCGCGACCAAGCTGCTCGACATCGTCTCGCTCGACGGCCGCCGCGAATACGACGTGCGCGACCTGTTGCGCTGCCTCGTGGATGCGGGCTCGCTCGACGAATACAAGGCCGACTACGGCAAGAGCCTCGTCACGACTTTTGCCCGGCTCGGCGGCCGACCGATCGGCATCGTCGCCAACCAGCGGATGCGCGTGCAATCCAAGACGACCGGCCTGCAGATGCCGGGCGTCATCTACGCCGACTCCGCCGACAAGGCCGCGCGCTTCATCATGGACTGCAACCAGACGCGCCTGCCGCTGCTGTTCCTGCAGGACGTGTCCGGCTTCATGGTCGGTAAGGACGCCGAGCAGAGCGGCATCATCCGCTCAGGCGCCAAGATGGTGAACGCGCTCAGCAACTCCACCGTGCCGAAGATCACCGTCGTCACCGGCGGCTCCTACGGCGCCGGCAACTACGCGATGTGCGGCAAGGCCTTTGACCCGCGCTTCATCTTCGCCTGGCCGCAGGCGCGGTATGCCGTGATGGGCGCCGCGCAGGCCAGCGACGTGGTCTACAACATCCTCGCCCGCGCCGCCAAGGACCGGCCGCAGGAGGAGCTCGACCGGCTGCGCCAGCAGGTGAAGGAAAATTACCTCGAGCAGGCGGACATCCGCTACGCCGCCGCGCGCGGCTGGGTGGATGCCGTCCTCCAGCCACACGAGACGCGGGCCATGCTGCTGCGGGCGTTCGCCCTGGCCACCCGGCCGGCGGCCAAGGCGTCGTTCCACACCGGCGTGCTGCAAGTCTGAGCCCCGGCCGCCGCCGATCCTTCCATGTCCACTCCCCTCGTGCTTTCCGCCAGTGCCGGTGCCGGCACCACCCTGGTCACGCTCAATCGTCCCGAGAAGCGCAACGCGCTTTCCGTGGAGCTGGTGCAGGCGCTGCTCGCGGCGTTGACGGCGGCTGAGAGCGACCCGGCGCAGCGTGTGCTCCTGCTGACCGGCGCCGGCCCGGTGTTTTGCGCGGGCCTGGATCTGGCGGAGGCGGCGGATCCGGCCCGGGCGCACTTATCGGCCGAGTTGATCGGCCAGGCGCTGCGCCGGCTGAGCGAGAGTCGGCTCGTGACCATCGCGGTGGTGCGCGGCGCGGCGATTGCGGGCGGAGCGGGCTTGATGTCGGCCTGCGACTTTGCCTTCGCCGAGGCGACGGCGCAGATCGGCTACCCGGAGACGCGCCGCGGCCTGGTCGCGGCGCTGGTGATGACTTTTCTGCGGCGCCAACTGCGGGAACGCGACGCCCGGCGCCTCCTGTTGACGGGCGAACTCGTCACCGCCCGGCATGCGGAGGCGATCGGCCTGATCAATGCCGCGTTGGGTGGCGACGAGTTGATGCCGGCGGCGGAAAAGGTCGCGGCTGAGGTGAGGTTGGGCGGCCCGGAGGCCGTGGCCCGCACCAAACAATTGCTCGCCCAGCTCTGGCCCTCGCCGTTGGCCGCGGACCTCGACCGGGCGATGGCGCTGCACCTGGAGGTTCGCCAATCGGCTGAAATCCAGGAGGGGATCGCCGCTTTCCGCGAGAAGCGGCCGCCCCGGTGGTTGCCCGGAGCGCGACCGGGCAAATGAATTTGGAATAAAGCCCGCGCGCCGGCCTCTCATTTCCACATGGCCAGTGAGATATTCAACCAGCTGGTGGACGCGCATTATGCGGCGCTCTTCCGCTTCGCCCTCAGTCTGACGAAAAACCCGTCGGACGCGGGCGACCTGACCCAGCAGACATTTTTCATCTGGGCGAAACAGGGACACGCGCTTCGCGAGGCGGACAAGGCTAAGTCCTGGCTCTTCACCACGCTGTATCGGGAGTTTCTCCGTGCGCGGCGCCGGGCCGGGCGCATCACCGCGCTTGAGGAACTGGGGCCGGTCGAGGCGGATCCGCCGGCACCCACGGTGGATGTCGTGGCGGGGATGGATGCCGGATTGGTGGTCGCAGCACTGCAGGAGGTGGACGAGGTCTATCGCGCGCCCCTGACCCTGTTCTACCTACAGGAATTTTCCTACCGGGAGATCGCCGAATTGCTGGAAGTGCCGATCGGCACCGTCATGTCCCGCCTGTCGCGCGGGAAGGCGCAACTCAGGGCATCCTTGGCCCGCAAAGAAGCGGGCGGGCGCGGCAAGGTCGTGCCGTTCAACACCCCGTCGGCGAGGAAACTCTCATGAACAACGAGGAGGCAAAATTCATCCTGCAAGGCTACCGGCCCAATGGCCGCGACGCGACGGACGCCACCTTCTG
>DAORVZ010000295.1:0-3716 GCA_035434005.1 Lacunisphaera sp. | reverse complement strand
TGCTGCGTGAACTCCGAATACGGCAGCCGCGCCCCCACCTGCGGCGGCGACGTGAACGAACCCAGCGGCGCATTCGACACCGGACGCCCCGCCAGCAGCACATCCCGCACCGCGTCGCGCTTGAGGATGTGACTTTTCAGGAACTCACCTACCGCCGCCTGCTCGTCGGGGCCGAGGTGCTCGCGACCGAGTGGCGCCGCCGCCTCGGACCCGCGACCGGCGAGCGCGTCGGCATCCTCCTGCCCAACGTCAACGCCCAACCCGTCGCCCTGCTCAGCCTCTGGGCCGCGCGCAAGGTGCCGGCGATGCTCAACTATTCGACCGGCATCCCGGTCATGCTCCAGTGCGCCCACCTCGCCGGCCTGAAGCAGATCGTCACCTCGCGCGCCTTCCTCGAGAAAGCCAAGCTCCACGCCCCGGCGCTCACCGAGGCCGGCCTGACGCTTCATTGCCTTGAGGACATCCGTCCGGAGATCTCCCGCCGCACGAAGGCCCTCGCGTTGCTCAAGCACTCACTGGCTTGCGGCACCGGCCTGCGCGACACCCCTCTCCGCGCCGAGGACACCGCCGTGGTGCTCTTCACCAGCGGCTCCGAAGGCGTGCCGAAGGGCGTCGAGCTCACGCACCGCAACCTGCTGGCCAACGTCCGCCAGGCCACGGCGGTGATCGACGTGACCGATGGCGACCGCTTCTTCAACGCGCTGCCGATGTTCCACAGCTTCGGCCTGCTCGGGGGCACGCTCTTCCCGCTCGTGCGCGGCTGCTACACCTACCTATACCCGTCGCCGCTGCATTACCGCGTCGTGCCCACGCTGGTTTACGACAAGGCCTGCACCGTCCTGCTCGGCACGAACACCTTCCTCAACGGCTACGCGCGCAAGGCCCACCCCTACGACTTCAACTCTCTGCGCTACCTCATCGCCGGCGCCGAGAAGGTCCAGTCCGCCACGCTCGACACCTGGGCCCGCAAGTTCGGCGTGCGCATCCTCGAAGGCTACGGCGCCACCGAATGCAGCCCCCTGATCAGCCTCAACACCCGCATGGAGCCCGGCGTCGGCTCCGCCGGCCGCCTCGTGCCGGGCCTCGAACACAAGCTCGAACCGGTCGAGGGCGTCGCGGAGGGCGGCCGGCTCTTCGTGCGCGGCCCGAACGTCATGCGGGGCTACCTCAACCCGGATGCGCAGGCGAGGTTCCTGGCGCATGGCGGCTGGTATGACACCGGCGACATCGTCCACGTGGACGCTGACGGCTACCTGCACATCCGCGGCCGGATGAAACGCTTTGCCAAGATCAGCGGCGAGATGGTCAGCCTCACCGCGGTCGAGGACGCCCTCGCCGGTGCCTTCCCGCAATTCGGCCTGCGCTGCGCGGTGGCTGTCATCACCCGGCCCGATGCCGACAAGGGCGAGAAGCTCGTCGCCGTGACGAACGAATCTAGGCTTCAGCTCGCCGACTTGCGCGCCGCCATCAAGGCGAAGGGTCTCTCCAACCTCTGCGCGCCGCGCGAGCTCGTCGTCGTGGCCGCCATCCCCAAGCTCGGCACCGGCAAGACCAACCACCGTGAGCTGGAAAATCTCCTCGCCGCGTGACTCACCTCCCGACCCCCGCATCCCATGAACCCAACCGCCACCCTGTCCCCCGGCGCCGCCATCCCGGAAACGTGTAATATAATACGTTACACGTTTCCCGGGCACCCCGGGGCCGCCTTCGTCCTCGGTCTGGCCGACGCTGCGGATCGCGAGGAGATTTTCCGCCGCCGCCATGAGATCTACGCCCGAGAACTAGGCCAGCACGCCGTGAACCGCACCGGCGCGCTCCGCGACCCGCTCGATGCCGTGAACATCTATCTCACCGCGCGCTGCGCCGGGGAGATCGCGGGCTTCATCAGCCTCACGCCGCCCACGGCGCCGGCGTTCTCCATCGACAAGTATTTCGCCCGCGCCGGCCTGCCGTTCGCCTTCGACGACCAGCTCTTTGAGGTGCGCCTGCTCACTGTGCTGCCGTCGCACCGGGGCCGCGAACTGGCCACCCTGCTCATGTATGCCGCCTTCCGCTGGGTCGAGGCCCACGGCGGCACGCGCATCGTCGGTCTCGGTCGGCGCGAGGTGATGGATCTCTACCAGCGCGTCGGCCTGCAGCCGGTCGGGCGCTCCGCTCAATCCGGGGACGTCACCTACGACCTCATGCTCGGCACCATCAGCGGGCTACGCCGGCAGGCGGCCGAATACTCCGCCGTGCTCACGCGACTGGAGACGCGCACCGCCTGGCGGCTGCCCTTTCCCTTCCGGCAACCAGCCGCCTGCTTTCACGGCGGCGCCTTCTTCTCCGCCATCGGCGAGGATTTCGCCACGCTCGACCGCCGGCACGACATCATCAACGCCGACGTGCTCGACGCCTGGTTCCCGCCCGCGCCGGGCGTCACTGCCACGCTCACCACGCATCTGCCCTGGCTGCTGCGCACCTCGCCCCCGACGGATTGCGCCGGCCTGATTGCCACCATCGCCGGCGCGCGCGGCGTGTCGCCGGGGAACATCCTGCCCGGCGCCGGCTCCTCGGACCTCATCTTCCGCGCCTTCCGCCACTGGCTAACGCCCGACTCGCGCGTGCTCATCCTCGATCCGACGTATGGCGAATACGCGCACGTGCTGGAGAAGGTCATTGGCTGCACCGTGGATCGCCTGCCGCTCGCCCGCGCCGCCGGCTACGGGGTCAACCTGGCGAAACTCGCAGCCGCGCTGGCGCTCGACTATGACCTGGTCGCACTGGTGAATCCCAACAGTCCGACCGGCCGCCACGTGCCGCGGGCGCAACTCGAAGCCGTGTTGCGCTCCGCTCCCTGGTCCACGCGCCTCTGGATTGACGAGACCTATGTCGACTATGCCGGTGCCGGCGAGTCGCTGGAGCAATTCGCCGCCGCGTCGGAGAATGTGATTGTCGCCAAATCCATGTCGAAGGTCTACGCGCTCAGCGGCGCGCGCGTGGCCTACTTGTGCGCCGGCGCCCATCAACTCGAGGCGCTGCGTGCCATCACGCCGCCGTGGGTCATCGGCCTGCCCGCACAGGTGGCCGCCGTGCGCGCGCTGCAGGCGCCGGACTACTATGCGGCCTTTTACCGCGAGACCGCCGCCAATCGCGAAACCCTCGCCGCCAATCTGCGTGCGCTCGGCTGGGAGGTGTTACCGGGCATTGCCAACTTCCTGCTCTGCCACCTGCCGGACCAGGGCCCCGACGCCGACAGCGTCGTGCGCCTGGCCCGGGCCGAGGGCCTGTTTCTGCGCGACGCCGTGCGGATGGGTGCCCGGCTCGGTCCGCGCGCCCTCCGCCTCGCGGTGAAGGACGCCGCCACCAACGCGCGGATCATAGCGATCCTCCACAAGATCACCGGGCAGGGCAGGGAACCCGGCGTGGGCATCGTTCAGCGGGCATAGATCGCCGTCGCAGATGCCAAAATCATAGGCTTACTCGGGCAGGCTCAATAGAAGCCTTGTCCACCTGGATGGATTTGTGCGGATCGTTGGGGGCGCGGGTTGGTGGCGGTTCAGCGCCGGTCGTAGCGGAGGAGCAGCTTGGTCCGCTCGGAGGCGACGGATATGGAGTGGCCGTCGGTGGAAAAACATGCGGCCTCGGCCTGCGGGAGATCGGGCGGTGTCAGCTTCACCGGTTCGCGGGCGAGGGCGGCGGCCCAAGTCTCGCCGGGTGCGCGGGGGTAGAGCAGG
>DAORVZ010000294.1:0-3717 GCA_035434005.1 Lacunisphaera sp. | reverse complement strand
CCCGCGCCGCCAGCCAGGAAATGCAGCGCTTCGGCCAGGGCCTGCCCACGCTGGACACCTGCATTACCGCCGCCCCGCTCCTCGGCCTCCTCGGCACCGTGACCGGCATGATGGGCACCTTCGCCGCGCTGAACAGCGGCACCGGTGACATCGGCTCGGCCGCCACCAAGATCACCGGCGGCGTCGCCGAGGCGCTCATCGCCACCATGTGCGGTATCGCCCTCGCCGTCCTGGGCCTCCTCCCCTTCAACTATCTCAACGCCCGTTCCGAAGAAGCCCGCCACGACATCGAGGACGCCTCTAACTCCCTCGAGATCATCATCAACAAGGCCGCCGGCGCCAAGAGCCGCTGAGCGGCTCCGGCCCACAGCGACTTTAAACCCTAAACCCCAACTGTCATGCACGGTGGCGGCGGCGGCACAGGCCCAGGCGGCATAAAGAAGGCGCGCATTGAGATCATCCCTCTCATTGACGTCATCTTCTTCCTGCTCGCGACTTTCGTTCTGTTCACCATCTCGTTGAACAAATCCAACGGTATCAGCGTCAAGCTGCCCACCGCGGAAACCAGCGAGGTGCGCGATCCCAACGGCACTGTCACCATCAGCGTGACCGACGAGGGCACAGTGGCCTGGAACAAGGACCTCATCACCTTGGACGAGTTCACCCAGCGACTGCTCCAGTTCAAGCAGGAGCAACCCGACGGCCGCATCCTCATCAACGGCGATGAGCGCGCCTTCTTCGCCCAGGCCATCTACGTCGTCGACGAGGCCCGCAAGGCCGGTTTCAACCGCGTGTTCATTGAAACCCACGTCCGCTGACGTCCCTTAGCTAAGAAATCCGCCCGTCGCGCGTCTAACCCTTCGCCCGCAGCCCACACTCCATGGAAGGCACCAAACTCAAAGTCCCCAAACGCAAGCAGGCGCGCATTGAGATCATTCCGCTCATTGACGTTATCTTCTTCCTGCTCGCGACCTTCGTCCTCTTCACCCTTTCGCTGAACCGCATCCAATCCCTCCCCGTAGACCTGCCGGTGCCGTCGAAGGACAACACCCCGCCCCCGGTGGACAAGAGCGTCACCATCCAGGTCTCGGTCGACAGTTCCCTCTTCTGGAATAAGGAGCCCTTCGAGATGTCCGAACTCACCACCCGCCTCACCGCCTACAAGTCCACCATGGACGCCTCGGGCGATGAAGCCCGCATCCTCATCGCCGGCGACGAGAAGGCGCGCTTCGGCCCCACCGTCCAGGTGCTGGATGAGGTGCGCAAGGCCGGCATCATGAAGTTCTCCGTGGAAACCCGCACCCGCCCGACCGGCAAATAATCCGCATGAACAAAGATCTCATCATCGGTCTGTTGGTCTCGGTTGGCGTCCATCTCTTTGCCTTGAATCCCTTTGCCGGCAAGCAGCCGCCGCCGGTGCGCGAGGCCGTCGTCAAGGAGGAAATCATCCAGATGGAAATGCCCCCCCTCGACGAGGAAGAGGACAAAAAAGTCGAGGAACTGCAGGATGAACCCGTCGAGAACGTCATGGCTCCCCCGAGCCTGATCGACCTGCCGACCGTCGTGCCCGTCAACGCCTTCACGCAACCCCTGCAACCCCCGCCCCCCCCGGGGATGAACGTCGCCCGTGGTGCCATCAACATCCCGGTCAATCCGCCGGGCGCCAACTTCGGCAAAGGCATCAAGGATCTCTTCGACATCAACAATCTCGATCAGAAGCCCGTCGGTCGCGTCCAGAACCCCCCGCAGTATCCCTATGAGATGAGCCGCGCCGGCATCAGCGGCGAGGTCGTCGTCGAATTCATCATCAGCGCCAACGGCGATGTCGTGGACACCCGCGTCATCCGCTCCTCCCATCGCGAGTTCGAGGTGCCTGCCATGCAGGCCGTCCAGAAGTGGAAATTCAAGCCCGGCCGCAAAGCCGGCAAAAACGTCTCCACCCGCGTCTCCCAGCTCATCGAATTCAACCTCGAGGACTCCAAATGATCCGGTCCCCTCGGTCCCATACCTCCCTCGCCTCCTTCCGCCCGCTCCTCGCACTGTTTACCCTGCTGGGCTTGGCAGCGACGCTGCCTGCCCAGCGGCCGGCGCGGGACTACTCCCTGAGTGACGCCACCAGCGAGGTCCTCCCCAAGTTCAAGGTGGCCGCCGATGCCAAGAATTACGATGGCGCCCTGGCCATCCTCGATGCCCAGATCGCCAAGGTGCCGGCCGACAGCTTCGACGCCGCCACCCTCTACCAGATCAAGGTTCAGACCCTCTTCCAGAAGGGCGACTTCTCCAAGGCCATCGACCCGATGGAACGCGCCATGGCGATTTCCGAGAGCAAAAGCCCGACCTATTTCGATGAGCGCGTGACCCGCGACCTGCTCAACTACCTCACCCAGCTCTATGTGCAGGAGGCCGTGCAGACGAAAACCCCCGCGACAGCCACCCGCCTTTTCGAAAAGGCGGACGGCACCATGAAGAAATGGCTCAAGCTCACGCCGAAATCCACGGCCGATGCACAGCTCCTCTACGCCCAGCTCCTCTACACCTGGGCCGTCCAGAATCCCGAGAAGCCTGACCTGGTCCTCATCCAACGCGCCCTCGACGAGACCGAGCGCGGTATGCACCTCGCCACCCGGCCCAAGGACACCTTCTACGTGCTCAAGCTCGCCGCCCTGCAGCAGCTCGGCCGCACTGCGGAGACGGCGGACATGTTCGAGCTGCTCATCAAACAGAAGCCCGACACCGCCACCTATTACCAGCAGCTCGCCGGCACCTACCTGAGCTCCGGCCAGGATCTGCGCGCGGCCCTGACCATCGAGCGCGCCCAAGCCCACGGCCACATGGCCACGGCCCAGTATAATTTCAACCTGATCGGCATCTATTTCAATCTCGGCCAATATGAAAAGGCCGCCGACCTGCTCGAGGCCGGCCTCAAGTCCGGCAAGATTGAGAACGAGCTGAAAAACTGGGAACTCTATGCCCTCTGCTACCAGCAGCTTGAGCGCCCCCTGATGAGCATCGAGGTGCTCAAGCAGGCCGCCAAAGCTTTCCCGAAGTCCGGTCAGATTGAATTCATGATCGGACAGGCCTACCACGGCCTGGAGAAGAGCGCCGACGCCCTCACACACATGCAGGCCGCCGTGGCCAAGGGCAACCTGACCAAAGCCCACCAAGTTTACATGTATCTGGCCTACATCGCCTTTGAGTTGAAGAAATTCGACATCGCCCTGGATGCCGCCAAGCAGGCCGCCGCGCAGCCCGAAGGGGCCAAGGATCCCCAGACCAAAAACATGATCCGCGCCATCGAGGACACCATGAAGGACCGCGAGGAGAAGAAAGCCAAACTGTAACCCTTTTAAAGCCCCCGACCATGAACAAAGTCTACATCATCCTGCCGTTGATCTGCACCCTGATCTTCACCGGTTTCTACATCCGCTTTGATCGGCATGACAAGGAACGCCAGGCCGGCATCAAGGCCCGTGAAGAGGCCGCCCTGAAGGCCAAAGTCGCCAAGGATGTCGCCGACCGCGCCACCGCCATCGCCGCCGCCGTCGAGGCTTCCAAGAAACGCGAGGTCGAGCGCAAGCTCAAGAACGAGATCGAGGACGCCAAGAAGACCGCCCGCCAGGAGGCCGATGACCGCCGCCTGCGCACCTACGAGGAGCGCAACCGTGCCCGCGACCAGGTGGTTCGACTGAAAAAGGATCAGGAGGAGGTCAAGAGCAC
>DAORVZ010000293.1:0-3722 GCA_035434005.1 Lacunisphaera sp. | reverse complement strand
GACTACACCGCCCGCGCGGCGGAAGCGGCCAAAACCGGCGGCAGGCTGGTGCGGAATGACGGCGATGTCGCGGCGGCGTTCGCCGCCGGCAAGACCGTGGAGGCGGCGTATTATTATCCGTTCCTCAACCACGCCACGCTCGAGCCGCAGGGTTGCACCGCCTGGGCCAAGGAGGATGGCGGCATCGAGTTCTGGACCACCTCCCAAACTCCCGGCGCGGGCCAGCAACTCGTCGCCGACACGCTGAAGATCCCGAAGGATCGACTGAAACTGAACCTCGTCCGCGCGGGAGGTGGCTTCGGCCGCCGTCTGGCCAACGACTACATGGTCGAGGCCGCCGCCATCGCCCTCCGCGCGGGCGGCGCGCCCGTCAAGCTCACCTGGACCCGCGAGGACGACATGCGGCACGACTGTTACCACCGGCCCGCCGGTTATCATTTCCTCAAGGGCTCCGTCGATGCAGCCGGCAAACTCAGCGCCTGGCACAATCATTTTGTGACCTTCGGCCTCCGGAACACCGAGCGCCCCTCCTCCGGTGCCGCCCTGAGCCCCGACGAACTGCCCGCGCGCTTCATCCCCCACTACCGCCTCGAGCAGACCGTCCTGTCCACGATCGTGCCGACCGGCCCGATGCGCGCCCCAGGCAGCAACGGCCTGGCCTTCGTCATGCAGAGCTTCATTGACGAGCTGGCGCATGCCGCCGGCCGCGATCCGGTGGAATTCCGGCTCGACCTCCTTGGCGCCGACAGGGTCGTGCCTCCCGGCGCGGGCCAGCGCGGCGCGTCCTACGACACCGGCCGCATGAAGGCTGTCATCCGCCTCGCGGCGGAAAACTCCGATTGGGGCACGCCCCTGCCGAAAGGCGAAGGGCGCGGCGTCGCCTTTCATTTCAGCCACTCCGGCTATGTCGCCATGGTCGCGGAAGTCGCCGTTACCCGTGAGGGCATCCTCAAGGTTCGCCGCGTGACCGCCGCCGTGGATGTGGGCCCCATCATCAACCTCAGCGGCGCTGAGAACCAGATCCAGGGCTCCATCATCGACGGGTTGAGCACGGCCTGGCTGCAAGAGCTGACGTTTGATCGCGGGCGCGCCGTGCAGAGTAATTTCCACGATTACCCTCTGCTGCGCTCCGCGGAAACTCCCGCCATGGCGGTGCATTTTCTTCAGAGCAAGCATCCTCCCACCGGTCTGGGGGAACCCGGCTACCCGGTCGTGCCGCCGGCGATCTGCAACGCCATCTTCGCAGCCACCGGCAAGCGCATCCGACTATTGCCGATTAGCAGGACTGACCTGAGCTGGGCCTGAGTCGAGGGCCTACGGCGCCTTCCGCTGCTTCAGCCGACGCATGTCGATCACCACATCGTAGGCCATGGGGGCCGGCACATCCCGGCCCGAGGCAAAGGTATAGCTGCCGCCCTTGGGGAGCTTGGGCCCGAAGCGTTCACGAAGCGCGGCCTTGAACATCTCACTCGCCACGGCACCCGAGTCGCTGGAGAGCGAGCCGAATTCGTCACCGTAGATTCGCTCAGTGCTGCGCTCGGCGAGCGTCGGGGTGACAAAGTAGACGGTGGTTGGATGCGTGAAGTTAGAGCGCAGCACAGAACCCTGCACCAGATTCCATTCGTGTCCCTGCGGCTCGGCGATCAGTTGGAATGTCTGCTGGTGCGCGAGCCAGGCCGCCCCGATGGCCAGAAAGCCCACGGTCAGGTAATGGGGCAGCGGCTTGATCCCACGAGCGGCCGTGATGGCGCGCAACGCATAGATCACGAGCACCAACACCAGACCCGACAGGGAAAAGAGCACGCGGTAGGCGGTGGAACGCTCGGCCGCCACCAAGCTGATCGCGTGGGCCGCTAATGGCAAGATGCCGAGGCACCAGACCCATTTCCGCTTCCACCAAGATTCCCTCGCGACGGCCGTCTGCCGGAAGCCCATAGCGATGAGGGCGAGCACGACGACCACCACACTCCAAAAAATCACCATCCCCGTGCCCTGGTCATCCCGCAGGGCGAAAAGGGCGAGCGCGTCGGGCAGCGGTTGCCAAAAATACCAGCCGATTTTGGTAAACGGGTTCGTCTCCAGCTGCATGCGGGCGGATTCGCGGAAAGCCCCGTTGCTGAACAGAGCCTGCACCAAATAATACCCGGTCGCCATGCCGGCCACCAGCGTGCCGAGATGGTAGCCCAGCCACTTGACATCCGCCATCGGCTCCCGGCCGGTGCGCGTCAGCAGCACGGCGGTGATCAGGACGATGGCGAAGAGCGCATTCGATTGATAGATCAGGGTGGCGAGCGCGTAGATCATGCAGCCACCCAGCACCGCCACATAGCGCTTCAACCCCCCGCGCTCGAGTTCAGTCTCGATCGCGGAGAATCCCGCCGCCGCCAGCAGCAAGGCCAGGGCCTGCGGCCACGCACTGGCCCAACCTGCGGTGACCTGGGCGGCGGGCAGCAGGACGATACCCAGACCGATCGCGGCGGATTCGATCTCCGTCCAGCCCGATTGGTAGAGTTGCCGCCACACAGCCAAGGCCAGCAGCGTCAGGATCAGCACGCTGGCCAGTCGCAGCCAGGGCAATTGCGAAACATCGGAAGTCACCCCAAAACTCGTCTCCAGCAGCGCGCCATTGAGCGGACGGCCATGCGAGGCGGTGAGCTTCACCAGCCGACCTGGTTCTTCCCGGGCCACCCGCAGATAGGTATAGTCGTTCCGTTGGCCGTAATCGTGGAAAATTGTCTGCCAATAGACCGCCAGCGGGGTCAGCAGCAAAATGTAGAGACAGAGGCGCGTGCGGATCATCAAAGGGTCAATTCTTGCTGCGCTGCTTGTGAAGTAATCCCCATGTAACGTCCATAACGTTCCAACCAATCGTCGATTTTTCCCAGATAATATACGGGGTCATAGGGTGGCGTGGTGGCGTCACCGACTGGCAGCGGCCGCGCCCGCTGCCAGTCGGCGGTTTGCCCCTTCCCCTTGGGGCCGATGTAATAGGTGACTCGCTCGCCCATGCGTGGCCGGGGATTCATCTGGAGCGCGACCTCAGCCGCCGCCCGGCGCGGTTTGCCACCGCCGGCCACCCACTGTTGGTAGGCTTCGGGATTCTGGCTGAGGGCCTCAGCTTTCGCCAGGTCGGCGACCGGATGCGTGCCGCCGGCAATCTGTCGCCGGAGGCGCTCGATCTCTGTCGCCGGCGAGACGGGCGAGACGCCGAGCAGATACGCGATGAGTTGGTCGCCCAGCCGCTTGAGAAAGGGCTCTATGCCCCGTGATCGGAGGGCCGAGCCGCGCAGCGTGATCTCACCACCGGCCGCGAGCGCATAGTTTTTTGCCTTGTAGCAGAACATCGCGTCGTAAGTGCCATCGTGCTCCAGTTCGATACCGGCCGGGAGGATTTTTCCGACCCAGGCCAGCAGTTCTTCCGGCCGGGCGAAATACTTCTCCGACGAAATATAAATGCCGTCCGTGTCGGCCTCAAGAATGGTGCAGCCGTGTTTCTGGAACGCCTCGATGAGGGACTGCAAGAGCTCGCGACCCCGTCGCGTGACCTCCGCCGCCAGTTCGCCGTCGCCGAAGCGCGCGCCGGAAAAACCGAGGTAACCATAGAAGGAATTGATGAGAATCTTGAAGGTCGCCTGCCGCGCCTGTGCTTCGTCGCGTTCTGCCGCAGTCGGCGCCGACTTGGCCAGCAGCTTGTATCTCAGCCGGTATTCCCGCAGGCGGCG
>DAORVZ010000292.1:0-3737 GCA_035434005.1 Lacunisphaera sp. | reverse complement strand
GGTGCCCGCCATCGCCCTCTACCATGCCAGCCAGCCCGACAGCGAGCTGGAGCCCGCGCTCAAGTGGGATGGGGAGTGGCACGTCACGCTCGAGGTCTTCCGCGATCTCGGCCTGGCCTTTGCCGCCGTGTGCATCCTGATCTACATGCTGGTCGTCGGCTGGTTCAAAAGCTACCAGACGCCCTTCGTCATCATGATCGTGATCCCGCTCTCCCTGATCGGGATCCTGCCGGCGCACGCCCTGTTCGGCGCGTTCTTCACCGCCACCTCGATGATCGGCTTCATGGCCGGGGCCGGCATCATTGTCCGCAACTCGATCATTCTGGTTGATTTCATCGAGCTGCGCCGGGCGCAGGGCCTGCCACTGGCCGAGGCCGTGGTCGAGGCGGGGGCCGTGCGGTTCCGGCCCATGCTCCTCACCGCGCTCGCCGTGGTCGTCGGCGCCAGCGTCATCCTGGCCGATCCGATTTTCCAGGGCCTGGCCATCAGCCTGATGTTCGGCGAGATTGCCTCGCTGCTCATCAGCCGCTTCGCCGTGCCGGTGCTCTACTTTATGATCAACCAACGCAAAGCATGAGCATGTTCTGGATTATTCTCGCTGGCGTCGGCGGCTACCTCCTGTTCCGGCAGTTGCTGCTGGCCCGCCCAGGGTTGGACCTGGCGGCGGCCCGGGCCGCCTTGCAGTCCGGCGCGGCTGTGCTGGTGGATGTCCGCGAAGCCTCCGAGTGGCGCGGCGGCGTGGCCCGGCAGGCGGCTCTGCTGCCCTTGAGCGACCTGCGCGGCGCGCGGGCGCAGTGGCGGAGCTTTCTGGATAAAAATGCGGGCAAAAAACTGCTGTTGTATTGCCAATCCGGCATGCGCTCCGGTCTGGCCGCCGCCCAGCTCCGCGGCGAAGGCCTCGACGCGGTCAATGTCGGTTCCCTCCGCGACTGGGACCGTGCCGGTTGGCCGGTCATTGCCCCCAAGGCCTGAAGCGCTGGTCGTCCTTGTCTTGGTCGGAATCGGGCTCATCATGGTGGCATGAAAACCCTTCTTCGCCTTGCCGCTCTCCTGTTCGCCTCCCTGCTCGCCGTCACGGCAGCGGAAGTCACCAAGCTCACCCCGGCCGAAGCCGCGCAGCAGGTGGCAGCCGGCCAGGCTGTGCTGGTGGATGTCCGCGAGCCCTCCGAGTGGGCCGAGGCCGGTGTCGCCGCGCCCGCCGTGCTGCTGCCGAAAAGCGATTTCGATGGCGAAAAGAAGCAATGGAAGGATTTCCTCGCGCAGGTCGGTGACAAGCAGATCATCCTTTACTGCCGCTCCGGCAAGCGGGCCGGGGCCGTCGCCGCCGCTCTGGCCGCCGAGGGGAAATCCGTCGCTAACGCCGGCGGCATGAAGGACTGGGTTGCCGCCGGCTTGCCGACGCGCGCCGCCAAGCCGTGAACGCGCGGGCTCGGCGCCGGCCTCACGGCTCCATCTGCGCCCCGGCCTGAATCCACGCGGCCAGCACGGCGCGTTCCTGGTCGGTCATCTTCGTCAGGTTGCCGAGCGGCATGATGCGGGTGACGATCACCTGCTGGTAGAGGCGCGCCGCGTTCTGCACGAGATCCGCCGGCGTGTGCAGCAGCACGCCCGCCTGCGGCTGGGTGTAGCCCGGGAAGGTCGGCTGTGGCGAGTGGCACTGGATACAATGCTGGCCAACAATCGCGCGCACGCGGTTGAAGGTCACCTCGCCCTCGACCGGCGGCAGCGGCACCACCCGCGGCTGCGTCCACCAGGCAACGACCGCCAGCAGCGCGGCGCCGAGGACCGGGTATTGCCACGCATACACGCCCTTGTGCTTGCGATTGAAGAAATGCCGGATGACCGCGCCCGCCGCCATCATCAGCACGAGGATCGCCCAGTTGCAGGCGTGCGCGTAGGTCGAGGCGTAGTGGTTGCTGATCATGATGAACAGCACCGGCAGCGTGAAATAGGTGTTGTGCACGCTGCGCTGCTTGGCGCGCTTGCCGTCCGCCGGGTTGACCGCCTGGCCCGCGCGCATCGCCGCCACCATCCGTTTCTGGCCGGGGATGATGATGAAAAACACATTCGCCGCCATGATCGTGCCGATGGCCGTGCCGACGTGGATGAACATCGCCCGGCCGCCGAGCAGACGCGACAACCCCCAGGCCAGCGCACCCAACAACACAAACACCACGAGCCCGAGCAGTCCCTCGCGCTTCCCCAACGGCGAGCGGCAGAGCAGGTCATAGATGAACCACGACCCCACCATGCTCGCGGCGCCGATGCCCGCAGCCTTGAGCGGCGTGAGCGCCATGACGTTGCCGTCGATCATCATCGTTCCGGCCTTGAGCCAATAAACCAGCACCAGCAGCGCGGTGCCCGAGAGCCACGTCGTGTAGGCCTCCCACTTGAACCAGTGCAGCTTCTCCGGCAGCGCCGCCGGGGCCACGAGGTATTTCTGCGGGTTGTAGAAGCCGCCGCCATGCACAGCCCAAAGCTCGCCTCCCACGCCCTTCTTCGCCGCGTCGGAACCCGGCGCCGGCGCGTCGAGGCTGTTGTCGAGCCAGATGAAATAGAACGACGATCCAATCCAAGCGACGCCGGCGATGATGTGCAGCCAGCGCACCAACATGCCGAGGAACTCCAGGTAGTGCGCGTCCATGTTCGGTGCGCGCCATCCAAGCGACCGCCGCGCCCGTGGCAACGCGGATTAATTCCGTGGCGAGCCGCCAGTCCGAGCCGGCGGAAATTTGTCAATTAATACGTTACAAGTTATCGCGCCAGCGCTTCAATCGCGGCGCCTGCACGAGGCACACGCAGTCCTCGCCGTCCTCGGTGTGCAGCCAGTGCAGGTCGAGTTCGGGGAAGGCCGCGTCCATCGCGGCGCGCAGGCCGCCGACCTCGAGCACCACGATGCCGTGCGGCTGCAGGCGCCCGCTCGCCTGGCGCAGGAGCTTGCGGATGATGTCGAGCCCGTCCGCGCCACCGTCGAGCGACATCGCCAGCCCTGGAGCGCTTTCTTACCCACGCGAGTTCTAGGGGCTCTACGAACCCCAAAATTGGCGATCAGTGACCACAAAAGGATCGATCATGATTTCCATCCTCGATCCGCAGATGTGTGTTGCCCTGCTCTTGTTGAGGTTCTTGATGAATATCTCGTCAGTATACCTGAGGTTGGGTTAAAGAAATAACATGAACAAATATCACCTTCTGGTTGGTGCGCTCGTGTTGTTGATCGGCGCATACACCATAGGTTTTTTCGCGCGGTTCAACCCGTCTGCAACTGTGCAGCCTGTGGCCCCCGCCACCAGTAAAACCGAGGCCCCCGGCGGGAGCGTGCCGTTCCCGGCCAATCCGCGTTCCCTGGCGACGCCTGTCGGCCAAAACGCTGATCGGGTTGAAACCGTTCGCCGTGATGTAAAGCCCGTTTCGGAGGGTTTTGCAGTATTAACAAAAGCGGAACGGATCCGGCAGATTACCGCTGAAATGGATCGCACATACAAAAAAACGATCACGGGACTTGGTCTAAGCCCAGCCAACCAAGAAAAACTTCGCTCATTCCTTATCGACCGTGCCCTAACCCGCTGGGATGCACATGATATCGCAACAGCCGCCGTGCCTCCAGATCAAGACTCTCTGAATCGCGCTCTCGATGTGGCAGACGCCGTATCTGATGATGAGGCGACCAAGGTGTTTGGCCCTGAGGTCTTAGATAAAATCCGCTCAATGATTGAGGCGCGCCCATATATCGCGCG